>NZ_FXAX01000003.1 GCF_900177805.1 Fibrobacter sp. UWB13
TGATTTTCATGCTGAATTTCAATCGAAATGCGGTCGCGCGGTATTTCACCACCACGTTCATTCGTCAGCAACAAATCAGGTTCAATACTGCGGTGTCCCAGTTCCCCCGGAACATAGGGGTTCACGAGTTTCGGATTTTCAATACGGTCTGAACCGACAAGGTTCAGCGCCGCATTAATCAAGTCCGTTGTCAGCGCGAGATTTTTCTCGCTCGCAAGAATTTTCTTGATACAGCCATCGTTAAAAAAGTAGACATTCCTATTTTCGTACTGCTTAACATAGGCATCAACATCTCCACCCTTTTCCTGAACATTTTTGAGTACCTTAAGAAAAAGCGAAAATTCATCTCTTGTCATTTCAAATCCTCATATAACGGCAAGGATCATTCCCCACCTATTACATTAACACGCTATTTTGAGGAAAAAATTCCGGAAATTTTTCTTTTTTTGCGTAAAATGATTTAAACACAGAAAAAGGGGCATAACATTTTACAACCAACCTCATTTTCAAAATGTTCTCAAAAATTTTCTCAAATTAAGGTTTATATAAGAACCGTTTTTTCAAATATTTATATATATTAACTATAGTTGTAAGGGTTTTAATTGTTCTCAAAATTCCAACGGAGACGATATGTTTGGTAAAATTTCAATAATCGGCATCGCCGCACTCGCCCTCGCCACGACCGCTAACGCCGAAAAGTACGAATGGGGCAACGTCCGCTTTGACGGCGGTGGATTCGTTTCTGCCGTGATGTTCCACCCCAAGGCCGAGAATTTGCTTTACGCCCGCACTGACGTGGGCGGTATCTATCGCTTCGATTTTCAAAATAAGACTTGGATTCCGCTGATGGACTTCATCTCGGAAAACGACAAAGGCCTTTACGGTACCGAAGCCTTTGCTCTCGACCCCAACGATCCCAAGCGCATTTACGTGCTCGCAGGTACCGGCTATTTCAGCAAGGGCCGCACGGCCGTGCTCCGCAGTGAAGACTTCGGCGCCACCTGGGACACTAGCTATGTGGAAATGCTCGCCCACGGTAACGGCATGGGCCGCCAGACCGGCGAAAAGCTCGCCGTGGACCCCAACAAAGGAAACATCATCTTCTGCGGTAGCCGCACCAAGGGACTTTACAAGAGTACCGACTACGGCAAGACCTGGACAAGCGCCTACAAGGTCGCCCTTTCTACCGCCACAGAATCCAGCCTGAACGGCGTGAACGGCATCAGCTTTGTGATGTTCGACGAATCGCAGGGCAAGAACGCCGACGGTTCCACCAAGACCATCTACATCGGCATTTCCGAAACCAAGGATAATTTGCAAGTAAGCCACGACGGCGGCGCTACTTGGGAAGTCATCAAGGGCGTCCCCACTGGACTCATGCCGCACCGTGCAAAGATTGTCGACGGCGACATGTATGTGACTTTCGCCGACGGCCCCGGTCCGTATAACATCGCAAGTGGTGGTTTTTACAAGTACAATATCGCTGGCGGCACGTGGACCGACCTTACCCCGAGCGATTCCGTGGAACACGAAGGCAGCACCACCAAGAGCTACGAAAAGGACAAGAGCTCTTACGGCGGCGTCGCCATTGATCCCAAGGACAAGAACCACATTGTGATTTCGACGCTGGGCAAGTACACCGGCCGCCACGTGACCAAAGACGAAAAGGAAAACTACGGCGACCGCATCTATGCCACCACAGACGGCGGCAAGACTTGGAATCACGGCCAGCACTACAACGACATTCCGAACATCGACGCCAACGGCACCGACTGGATCCCGGGCAACGCCATCCACTGGGCGGGTTCTCTTGAAATCAACCCGTTCAACAACAAGCAGGCCTGGGTCACTAGCGGTAACGGCATCTTCATGACCGAAGACGTTTCGGCAAAGGTTCCTCTCTGGAAGTTCATGTCTAAGGGCATCGAAGAGACTGTGCCGCTCGACATCGTGAGCATTCCGGGAGGCCCGCTGGTCACCGCCATCGGTGACTACGACGGCGCAGTCTATACGGACATCAAGCAGAGCGCCCAGCGCCACAAGCCGACCATCGGCACGACCGAAAGCATGGGTTACGCTCCGCTCACCGGAAGCTTGGTTCGCACAGGCGTGATTACCGTTTACGGCAAGTACGATTCGCAGAACTTCAACGTGATGTACCGCAGCGACGACATGGGCAAGACTTGGGACAGCGTGAAGACCACGCTCAAGGGCCCGAAGGGCTTGGTGGTACTTTCTGCTGACGGCAAAATCATGTTGCACCGTCCAGACCAGGGCGCCACCGTTTACCGATCCGACGACAATGGCGCCTCTTGGACCGCTGTTGAAACGGGCACGCAGACAAACTATTCCCGCATCGTCGCAGACCCGGTGGACCCCAAAACGTTCTACGTCATGGGCGGCATGGGTTCGCTTTACAGATCTATCGACGGAGGCAAGACTTTTGCTGAATCCGAAGCCCGTTTGCAGAACGAACAGGCCGGCGAATACTACAACGGCGGCGGACTCATCCGCACCGTTCCTAAGAGAGAAGGACATCTGTGGGTACCGATGGACCAAGCACAAGTCTGGCAGCCCAAGGGATTCACCGAATACGGACTTGCCTACACAGAAGACGGCGGCAAGAGCTGGAACCGTTGCGAAGGCGCTTCAACCGCAATCGCCGTGGGTATCGGCAAAGCTAAGGAAGGAGCCGACTACGAGACCATCTTTATCTGGGGAGCCGCAAAGTCTGGCGATCCGATTGGCATCTATCGCAGTACAGACAAGTGCAAGACTTTTGAACGCGTCAATGACGACATGCACCAGTTCGGCGGTCCGGGTAACGGAAACTTCGTGCAGGGCGACATGAACACCTTCGGCGTCGTCTACATGAGCACCGTGGGCCGTGGCACCATCGTGGGCGCTCCGGAAGGCACTGAATTTGTCGAAGTTCCGCCCACCGGCCTCAACAAGGTAGCACTCAACATTGGCAAGGCAACACTCACGCAGCAGAATAAAACTTTGCAGGTGAACGTCCCGAGCGAAAGCAAGCTAGAAGTTATCGCACTGAACGGCAAGACGCTCCTCACTGCAGACGTGAACGGCAACAGAAGCGTAAGCCTCAAAAAGCTCCCGAACGGCAAGTACATCGCAAAGGTTGTCGGCGCTAACGGCAAGTTGCTCTTGAAAAAAGCGATTGCGATTAAATAGGTTTCAATAATCATCAATCCCACACTTAAAAAGGCTAGAGTCCAAAGCGAATGCTTGCAAACTCTGGCCTTTCTTTTTTGCTATGTTGTTAGGCGATGCAAGAACTGACGTTTAAAATTATTGCGCGAATTAAAAGCGATTTCCGTGAAAAGTTTGGCATTCCGCGACAGAGCGGGCTTGTGCAGAACTTGCGTTCCACAATACGCTTTGAACCGGAATATCGCAATGCCGATGCACTCCGCGGTCTTGAGGGCTTTAGCCACTTGTGGATTATGTGGATTTTTTCGGAAAACATCCGCAGCACATGGAGCCCAACCGTGCGCCCGCCTAGACTCGGCGGGAACAAGCGTCTCGGAGTTTTTGCCACACGTTCAAGTTTCCGCCCGAATCCAGTGGCACTTTCTTGCGTGAAGATTGAAGCCATCAACCTCGACGGTCCTGAAGGTCCTGAAATCGTTGTGAGCGGCGCAGACCTCATGGACGGCACCCCGATTGTAGACATCAAGCCGTACCTCCCCTACACGGACGCGCATCCCGAAGCGGTCGGCGGTTTTGCAGACGCCGTGAAGCAGAACAAAGTACACGTCAAGAATCCCGAAGTACTTGCAAAGCTGAGTGAAGAAAAACGCACCGCTCTGATAAAAGTCTTGGAGCAGGACCCGCGCCCCGCTTACCAGAACGATCCCGAGCGCGTTTATGGTTTCCCGTTCGCCGAATTTGAAGTCAAGTTCAAAGTCGCAGGCGACGAGCTCGAAGTCGTGAGTATCGAATAAGTGTTTCCGCAACATTTCATTCTCAAAAAAGACTTTTTCCCAAAAACATGCTACTAAAACACGAAATTCAGCGATTTAGTAGCACAATTTTCGACTTTATATGTAGTAAAAAGGCATAAGCAACCCTGTTCGTGCTACTAATATTTCGTTTTTTGATATTTAGTAGCATATCCAACTCAAATTTCAGCGTTTACGCCCCAATTTTCAATTACTTTGTATCAAAATCATGCTACTAAAATTAAGTTTTCAATGATTTAGTAGCACATTTTAACACATTTCACTCTTTTTTCCATAAAAAAAACACAAGGAAAGAGCCCCGTGAAAATCACGGAGCCCTTAGCATTGAGGAGAACTTATTATTGTAAATTCACGCGCTGCACAATGTATGATGACGAAGTCATCACACTCATCATATAAACGCCCGCAGGTACTTTTCGCTTAGAGATCAAAACATTACTCAATCCCGAGCTCAATAAGCGACTTACACTAGCCACCTCTGTACCGAGCACAGAATAAAGGCGAATATTCACAAAGCCAGCATTCGATAGAGAAAGCGGAACTTGTACAAAATCACCTGCATACGCCACATGACCAATCGACACAGAACGCACAGCATCCGAGAAGATAATTCCGCCTACAGTCGAACTCGAAGAAACATCAACACTCGATGAACTTTCCGCTTCTGACGAACTCGACGGCGCTTCGCTACTGCTCGATTCTGCAACAGGATCCAACTTGTTTCCAAGGACTTCAATCATCTTTTCGGCATAACGCTTGCCAAAATCGCGGTATTCCTGCGATGTAAAATGCACATTCTGTCCATCGCCAAGAGCCTGATTAAATCCTTCGGATGAAACTACATAAAAGTTTTTTGACTGTTGCGGGAGTTTAGCGATATTGTTGTTCGCGCCCTTGCTAGAGCCGCTACGCAACACTTCGCCCGCAAGGAACGGCACATCATTGCCAAGACCCAAATCCTTAATAATGTTATCGTAAACCTTTTTGACCTTGGAGGGCCATTGACCGTCACCAGCATCCGTTTCACCCTGGTGGAAGATGATCCCCTTGATGACACCATCTTCTTGAGCCTTCTTAGCCATTTCAATCAAGCGACCGTAAGGATTTCCACCATATTCATTAATGCGCTGCGTCATCCAGCTCTGCTGGGACCTAGCATAATTGGCATAGCCATCCTTGTCGAACAGTTGGATACTGCACCCGGCAACAGCCACGACGATAACACCCACCTTAATTTTAGAATCCGTCTTTTCGACCATCGTGCGGCCAAAATAGTCCGTAGGTCCAAGTTTTGCGCCCTGACAATGCGCCAACGGAGGCACTGCCGTAGCCCATTTTCCCTTGGTTTTCCCTGAACAAGAACCATTATTTGCCGCCCAGAGCACCTGGAAACGTTCGTCAACGGTCTTATCCTGACTACCGACGTCGCCCTGGCCTTCCATATTGGATTGGCCAAAAGCAAGATAAATGTGGAAATTTGGATCTGGAGCAGCATGAGCCGACACGGCAAGCCCCAAACCGAAAAACAAGCCCACGAAACGCGAGACTTTCATCTAACACTCCTTGGGGCACTGAAAATGCCCCCCAACAACTATCTGAAATATATTTTCGATTATCCCTTTTATGTTAAATCTTTGGAAAATCGCGTTGTAGGGTTCTGCAACATCAATTTTTTTATTTATATTCCAACTAAAAGAGGATTTTTATGACAATCAAAATTTTGGCAACCCTTGCTGCAGCCGCTATGCTCGTCGCTTGCGGTGATGATACATCGACCACCCCTCCGTCCAAAGCACAGCAGTGCTCCACCGGGCTTTCCGCAGATTGCCTTATGGGCACCTGGAGCATCAACGGACCGACCGTTACAAGAACCGTTGAAGGAGAAGTCGTATCCCTCATCGACCCGAGCCACGACTTAACCGCAAACCCGGCAACACTCAAGTTCTATGTCGATGCCAAAAACGTCAATAAATTTGAATTCGTCAACTCCAGCTTAAGCAAGGCAGATTGCATTACCGGCACAGGAAAGACCTATGGCGATTGGAGCATCGCAGGCACTTCGCTCACGCTCGTGGCCAAAATCGGCAACGAATGCATGGCAAAGAGCACCATCTCGGTCACCCCCACCATCGCTGTCAACGGCAACCAAGTCACATTAACACTCCCCTCCATTTTCTTCATGGAACCGGAAATGAAGCAATCCGACGCTGTTGAAAAGCAGACTGCAAGCGAAGTCTACAAGTTCGAAACAGCCAATTAAGCACGCCAGCGGTTGCGTTCGTACTCACGCAACTGCTCTAATGCGGCAGACAAATTTTGTTCGAAGTGCGAGTCCTTGCGGCTCGCCTTTTTTGTTGTTCGCACAGTTGTCTGCACAGTATTTAACGCCTGTTCCACACGTTTAGCAAAAACGGGAACAGTCTCGCCGGGAGCCCGATTGAAGCCCAAGCGAGCAAGTCTTTTTTCAGCATCATCAAGGAGCGCAATCCATTGGGCAGCACTCTTCGAAACATTTTGTTGACTTATTTGGCGACGATGCCCACGGAACTTGAGCAATGCAAAAACAAGGAGCAAGACAACAAGAACAACATAAAGCATGGGGCTAGAAACTATACGTTCCGAAGCGGTTTGCCAGCTATCGACAATACGGCGCCACTCACCGTCCTTGAGTAAATGCATCACATAAGAGAATCGACCTTTCAAACCTTCAAGCTTTGTTGAAAGCCAGGAGGGTTTTGCAAAAGTCATTTCGGTCAATGGCGGTGTCGGATCAAAAATGTACCACTTATGGTCGATATAAACTTCGACCCAGGCATGGCTATGACGCCGGCGGAAAGTCGCATACGGACGCCCCGCAACGTGTTCAGGATGAGCAAAACCAGTCACGTAGCGCGCAGGGATTCCCTGATGGCGCAAGAGGAGTGTCGCAAGCGTCGCATAGTACTCGCAATAGCCTTCCTTGTTTTTCCAGAAAAGAGCAATGGGGTCATTTTTTGAATTTGGAGTTCGACCGGGAACGATGTACGAGTATTTGAAAT
Source organism: Fibrobacter sp. UWB13 (assembly GCF_900177805.1). NCBI lineage: Bacteria > Pseudomonadati > Fibrobacterota > Fibrobacteria > Fibrobacterales > Fibrobacteraceae > Fibrobacter > Fibrobacter sp. UWB13. The sequence goes on from NZ_FXAX01000003.1 coordinate 7,022, forward strand.
TATGGATAAAATAGGATTCTATTGTTTTTAAAGTTTGGACCGGATGCGCGAGCGGGAGTGACATCGCTGTGGCGATCGTGTCCAAGAGCGATATTTCTTTACTCGGGATTTGCAAAAAAGCCGAAAATGTCGTTGAAGAGTCAACCAAAGAAGATGCCGAGGAATCCGCTGATAAATGCGCCGTAATCGCAAGTGTTTCCGCAGAGTCCGGCACGTAATAATACCAGTCGCTACGAGTTCCATTTGCGCCCGCAAAAATGTTCGTCGAATAATAATCCAAGGAGTCCGCATTTTTGCTTGCCACGCCCACAACATTCGCAGGCGCAAACATAAAGCCAAAATTGTTGAGTGTCGCTTGCACCCAAACTGATTTGACGTTTGGAGCTACAGCCGCTGAATCTTCAAATTCAAAGACAGCGTAATCCACTCGATAACGAGCCGGATAAAGTTTCTTTTCGGCCTTTGTCGGGAGTTTCCAAATGCCTGCTACATACTTTTCATAGGCGGCAGCACGTAGGTACGTGGGAGCAAGCGTATCCCAAACGCGAAGGACAATTTCGCTATTGTACTTGGAATTGTAATTACTAGAGAAGGAGCCTAAAGCAGCCACGGGATCAAATCCCATCACACGATTCTTGACGTAATACTCTTCAGCCCAACGGCCACTATAATAGCGATTGCTCTTCCAATATTTAAATCCGAGATACGATGAGCCACACAAGCTCGCATAAAGTAATACAAAAAGCAGCCGCTTGTAAAGAGCAACGTGCGGACGACCGAACGCATATACAGCAAGCAATAGCGCCACAACAGCACTGATTACGCTTGCGCGAGGCGCTTGGAACAGTCCCATGAAAAGCGCGGCAATGCCATTAAACACGACAAAGACTTCGTAGCCGCCATTCCCGAGACTCCGCTTTTGCAACCATGCCAAGTAAAGTAAATACCATGCCGGGATAAAGACCAAGTACGGCGAGACGCCCATTTCGACGCTCGGCGTGAGTACCCACCACAATGCACACGGGACAATCGCACCGTATGCGAAAATTTTTCTGTAACGCGGGATTTTTCTCTGGTTCGTCGCAGACTTTGAAAGCAAATATTGTTTGACGTGAATCGCGATAAACAAGGCTGCAAAAACAAAGCCAAGAATTTCAAGTCCGCTTGAAACGCCCAAATTGATGGAAACGATGCAGAAGAAAATCGTCTTGCAAATTTCACGGAAGTTCATCATAGACTGACCTCCGCTTCGCGGGAACTTTCAAGCGGACGCTCGCGAGAAGACTGTTCTAAGCGCAAACGTTCATTAAAAACGCGTTCGAGAAGCGCCGCGTTCACAGCCAAAACATCGTCAGAAATTGCGGTCTTCGACTCATTTGTCAACTTGGAATGCGCATCCAAAATCACCTGCTTATGCACAAGCGGATCTTCAGTCGCGAAAAGCCCCATGCGGAGCACAGGGCCAAGCGGGCGTGCCGCCGGCGACCAAAGTTTCCGCGCACTTGTCGCACTTCGAGATGCGCGCGTTTCCAGCCAAGACACAGCCGGAATTCGCGCAAGCGCTTCCAAGAAGCTCACGCCACCATCCCCCTGCACAAGCGCAATTTCGTCATCACCAATGAAGAATCGCCCAAGCGCCTTGCGTTCCAAAAGCCACAAACCCACGCCAGCCGCCAAACGAATCAACATTTCAACAGCCGATTTTTCGCGCAAGTTACGAGCAGTTACATCTAGCACGAGAATCGCACCCGCGCCACGTTCCGTTTCAAATTCTTTCGTGAATGGCTTTCCGTAACGTGCAAAAGCCTTGTGATGCAAATCGCGCAAAGAGTCGCCCTCGCGATATTCGCGCACGCCCACAAAATCCATCCCGCGTGTAAGACTCGGCATCAGCAGCGGAGCAAATACAACACCGCTTGCACCCGATGTCAAAAACGGGAAAGTCCCCACACGCAACGGTCGCGGGAACACAAGCAATTCCGCTTTCCCTGCATTCGCCGCATAACGCAAGGCACCATTGATTTCCGGAATAATCACCGCCACTTTTGGGATTTCAAATGCGCCGCGCTTTTTCGTCTGGATTTTGCAAGTGAGTTTTGCAGTTTCTCCAGCAGCAATCGCCACAAACGAAGACTCTTCGCACTTAAGCGAAGGATCCATGCGGAAACATCCAAGCGACACCGCATTTAGCTTGTCTTCAGCAGTAACGTGCAAGTCAATGGTCGACGTTTTCCCCTCATAAACGTTCCGGACAGAAATGTCACCCGCCTTGAACTTGCTCTTGCGTGCGGTCATGAAGAGGCATGGTACAAGCGCCAAAAAATACATGAAATCCAAGCCGCAAAACACCCACGCCGCCCAGAATCCAGGCACCGCTCCCGCAAACATCGAGAACAGCATCAGCGCTGCCGCCGCATGCCCCACCTGCGTAAAGCCTTCTTGCCAAATGTAGTACAAACGCATCAAGAGTCCCTTGCGCTTGGGACTTCTTGGAATAGCGTTTATAAACCAGCGGAAAAAATGCATCATAAAAACTTTACTGGATCCTTCCGCCTTTGGCGTCAGGATGACGAAACGTATTACTTCGGCACTCGCACCTGTTTCAAGATGCCTTCGAGAATTTGTCTGGAGGCGCCGGGAGTGTTCGAATCTTTTGCAAACACACGATGTTCCATCACCGGGAAGAACACATGCTGGATGTCATCGGGATTCACGAAATCGCGACCCGCGACATACGCGCAAGCTTGCGCCATCTTGATGAGGTTGATTCCCGCACGCGGGCTTGCCGCCAAGCGCACCGCCGGATTTACACGCGTTGCCTGCACCAGCGAAACCACGTACATTTCAAGAGATTCATCAATGTGAATCTTACGGACATCGTTCCGCACTGCAATAATTTCATCGGGAGTTGTCACCGCCTTGAGCGTATCAAGCGGTCGTCCATCACGATGCGCACGCAAAATGCCAAGTTCCGTTTCCGCCGTCGGATACCCAAGGGAAAGGCGCACCAAGAATCTATCCATTTGCGCTTCAGGGAGCGGGAACACGCCATGAAATTCCACAGGATTCTCGGTTGCAAGCACCATGAAAAGTTTCGGGAGCGCATGGCGTTCACCTTCCAGCGAGACCTGGCGCTCTTCCATCGCCTCCAAAAGCGCACTCTGCGTTCTCGGAGATGCACGGTTGATTTCATCCGCCAAAAGCACCTGCGTAAAGACAGGTCCCTTGCGAATTTCAAACTCGCCCGTATTCGCCTTGAACACAGCGCCACCCGTCACATCGGCGGGAAGCAAATCCGGAGTAAACTGGATACGCGCAAAATCAGCGCCAATCGCTGCGGCAAGCGCCTTTGCAATCGTCGTCTTGCCCGTCCCCGGCACGTCCTCGATAAGCACGTGACCATCGGCAAGGAGCGCCATCACAAGCATTTCAACCTGATCCTGCTTGCCAAGCAGAACACCATTCAAAGCATGAATTAAATCTTTAACCATGCTTATAATATATGTTTTTTAGTAGGAAGTAGGCGGCAGGAAGTAGACAGGGACCAGTTATTCAATTTTTGTGAGTAGAACTTAGAGCTTCGAAGCCCGCATTCTTCGCCAGATTTGGCACAAAACACGCATGCCGTACGTGACTACATTGAGGTTCGATTTTTCATCGGCGTAACGCGTCGGGATTGGGAGTTCCGCAATCGCGAAACGGCGAGCATCGGCAATCGCAATCAGTTCCAAATCGATATCAAACGACATGCTCAAGCGATTTAAGTCAACCGTTTTCAGGAATCGCGAAGAATAAACGATAAAACCACTGTGACGGTCCGTAAGTTTCACACGGAAAGCCAAATTTTCAAGTGCCGTCAAAAACGCTCCGCCAACGCGCTTGTACAAAGGCATGCCACCACGCTTTGCCTCCCCCGCTACCGCATGGCGCGAGCCCTGCAACAAGTCGAGATTGCAGTTTTCTATTTCGGCAAAGAACGCGCCCAACTTTTCAGCAGGGTATTGATTATCTCCGTGCAAGCAAGCGACAAACGCCGCACCAGAAGCTATTCCTTCCGCAAGGCCCTTTTTGACAACAGCACCGTAGCCGCTATTTTGTTCAAACTTAAAATATTGAAAACGCGATTTGAGGTCGCGTGCATTTCCCGCACTTTCCGCATTTTCCGCGCAATTCGACATAAAGTGTTCATACGCTTGAGCCGTTCCATCACGCGAGCCATCGTCAATCACGAGCACGTGTGCACGCGACAAAACAGATTCATCAATTTTGGAGAGGACTTCGCCAAGCGTATTTTCTACGTTGTACGCAGGAACGAAAATAAAGTAATCTATCGCAGAACAAGACATAACTGGATCCTTCGCGCAGCTCAGGATGACGATTTAGATCCATAGTGATTTACAAACCACGTCAACGATTCGCGCAGAACGACGTCAATCGGAGTCTTTGCCTTAAAGCCCAGCAAGCGTTCCGCCTTCTCTACAGACGGCAAACGGCGCATGGAATCTTCGTAACCTTCGCCGTAATATTCTACGCCAGAAACTACTTCCGGTTCAGGAATTGTATCAACACTTACGCCCTTGATTTCGGCAAAAATCTTGCGCATTTTATTGGAGAGTTCCGCAATCGTAAGTTCGTTTTCCGGATTCCCGATATTGAAAGCCTGTGACAGCGGCGATTTTTCCGCGGCATTTCCTGTTGCACTTGTCGAGAGTTCTGCTTCAAACAGCGCGAACATAAAATCGACCGCATCAAATACACTCGTGAAACTGCGCTTTGCAACACCGCCATTCACAAGCTTCAGCGGCTCACCGCGCACAAGAGCCGAGGAGAAATTCGCGAGCACTCGCGGAATGCCCGAGCCATCGACGCCCGGCATAAAGTCCATGTACGGTCCGACAAAGTTGAACGGTCGAACCACCGTCCACTTCAAATTCTTGAGGCCCGCGATATAACGTTCCGTCAAAAGCTTCGCAGTTGCATAGCTCCAACGGCTCGCCGTCACCGGTCCAAAAGTCAGCTCGGATTCGTCTTCAATAAGCAATCCCGAATCCGCCGACGTACGCCCGTAAATCTCGGACGTCGAAAAATGAATCAACCAAGAGCCCGACTTTGCGCAAGCATCAGCCAACGCTGCCGGATGGTCGTAATTGCTGCGGATAACTTCAGGAGCCTCCGCCATGTAGCGGCTCGGCGTGCAAATTGCCGCCAAATTCACGACAATCGGGTATTTTGCAATACGTTCAACGACGCTCTTATCGGCGAGGTCAGCGACCATGAACACGCAACGTTCGTCATTCAGTCGGTGCTGAATTCTATAAAAATCCAAATCAACGCCAAAAACGCGCCACTTAGTGCGCGTCAAAATGGCGTCAAGAAGGTGACAACCAATAAAACCACCGCAACCGACAACGGCTACGGTGATACTTTGATCATTGAATTGAGGAATCATTCCTTGACAATGAAGAGACCGGAGTTGTTGCCCTTATTCTGCTTGTTGTACGGAGCAACGCGAATAGCGCCAGTCATAGTAGCTTCAACAGATTCAGCATCGAGCTTGACCTTTGCCGTATAGCAGGTCTTGCCATCTGCAGATCCATTCAAGTCATAAGGTTCATCGAGCAAATCAATGCCCTGATCGCTAGCATTCTTCTTGAAGATGATGCGGTAGCCATTGTCTTCAACAGCAACACCGAAAATAACATCAATCGTTTCGCCAATCTTGAACGTTTCACCACCAGCCGGGTAAACAACCTTGACACCAGTTGCTTCGCTTACAGAGCAATCATAAGTCGGAGTGGACGGAGCTGCAGACGGAGAATCGTCATCACCACCGCAAGCAAAGAAAGCAAGGGAGCTAGCCAAAATCAAAGCATGGGAAAACTTCATAAAATCCTCTTCTCAAGTTTTTAAGTTTAATGGTAACAATATACAAATTTACACGCCCAATGCAATTAATCTATATCACATAGGCGAAAAAACTGCTCTGGATCCCGTCGCGACGCTCCAGGATGACAAGCCTAATCTTTCAGCAGTTCCGGGTGTTTTTCGGAGATGCGGCGGGCAAGGTACACAAACGGAGTATCCATAAGCGTCGTAATGACAAAGATGCCGTAGCCGAACACGAGAATTTCGCCAATGGTATTCCACGGGAAAACGCCCGCAAACGCAAGCAAATTGAACACGAACACATTCATGAGCTGGCTTACAAGAGTCGAACCATTGTTACGGACCCACAAGTAACCCTTCTTATCCTTGAATCTTTTCTCGGTCCACTTCCACCAGGCGTGATACGCCCAGACGTCGAACATTTCGCAAATGGCGTAGGCAAACAAGCTCGCGAGCATCACGCGGGGCGTATTCGAGAACACCGTACGGATCGGTTCTGCCATCGTATCGCCTGCAGCCGGGATGTACAAGAACCAGCTCTGCGAAATGAGAATAAACGTCACATTCGCGATGATGCCGATTTTCACGCAGCGGCTCGCCTCTTTTTTACCAAAGATTTCGCTCATCATGTCGGTCGCCAAGAATGACGATGCGAAAATGACGTTACCGAGCGTCGTGTCAAGCCCAAAGGCGTGCACGAGAATCAAGACTTCGATATTTGCGGCAATCGTTGCAATGACGGTCCAAGCGAAAATGCCCTGCTTACCGAAAAAACGGAAAAAAGCAACCAAGCCTCCAAAGAACACGAAAATGGAGGCTATCATAAGGAGTTCGTTTTGCACGATTACTTTCTCCTATCGATAGCGGCGAAGAGGCGCGTCTTGGCGATAGCTTCGAATTCAGTACCCGGCTTGCCGTAGTTTGCGAACGGGTAAAGCGAAATGCCACCGCGCGGCATAAAGATGCCTTCGACTTCAATGTACTTCGGGTCGAGCAATTTCACCAAGTCCTTCATGATGATGTTCACGCAGTCTTCGTGGAAATCCCCGTGGTTGCGGAAAGAGAACATGTAAAGCTTGAGCGACTTGGATTCCACCAAATACTGGTCCGGAATGTAGTTGATCTTGATTTCGGCAAAGTCCGGCTGACCGGTTTTCGGGCAAAGGCTCGTGAATTCCGGGCAGTTGAACGTGACCATGTAATCGTTACCCGGATGCTTGTTCGGGAACTTTTCGAGCACTTCGGGGCTGTAAGTGGTCTTGTACTGTGTCTTGTTGTTGCCGAGCAGCGTAACGCCTTCGAGTTCAGCTTCTGAACGCATAAAGTCTCCTAGTTTTGTTTTAAGTCAGGATGGGTTTCGAACTGACAGATTTGAACGCAAAGATAGAAAATTTCGCACTTCAAAAAAAGGACTATTCTTCGGATTCATCCTCAGTCTTTACGCAGCGAACAGAAAATCCACGTTCCTTTTCGTTATAAACGCTAGCTGTCATTGACATATAATCTCTTCGATAATCAAAGAAGACATAAACCGCTAAATTAAATTCTTTACCTTCCTCGGCAGACCAGAAGTTCGCAAACAAACCGTCATCATCAAATTCCGTTTGACTGAAATCCGCATGAGCATCGGCATATCTTCCATAATAGGCGCCCACCGGAATTACAGAAAATCCATAGGGATCTGTCGACGGCTTATAGCTTGAAGCTTTCCAACCCTTAGATGACATCAAAAGTCCCGAAGAACCGTCAACCTTTTTTACATAATCTGCTAAAGTACGCCATTCAGTAGAATCAGGGATATGCCAACCATCTGGGCAAATTCCCTGATGCGGATATTGAATATCTTTATCATACCAACTGAGTCTATACTTCGTAGAGATATTCATCGCAGCGGTCCACGAATAAAGCCTACCTCCAACATCGCAGTTTTTATCTTCTTCCTGATAGCACTTGGCATTACCGACCAAATTATAATTATCCTTATCGTAATAGTTCAGATTTTCAGCCATCCAAGTCTGAGTACCAATAACGACCGTCTTATATTCCTTACCATCACGGGTATCCTTTAACTTGCCGTAATCCACTTCATCATTCATGTAGTATTCTTTCGGATGGTCGTAAGTCGTTGCTGGGCGCCAATATCCATTACCCCCATCGCAGATATAAATTTCATTGCGCGGGGTCGTCATAAACTCTCCAGCCCTCTTGGCAGTACAAGCTCTTTCATAAAGTTTTTCAGTGGAGAACATCATTCGCCATACATTATCTTCACAGACATAGTATTCACCGAGATTCTTGCTATTACCATTTTTCAGCTGAACATAATCACCATCATTTTCATCCGTGCACGCGCCGAAGCCATATGCTTCACCAACAAACAAGCTTACATACTTTTCGAATGCCGGTACTTGAGGATTGAATTCTTCGAGCATCTGGCGAATGCCGACCATCCCATACGAATAGGACATAATCCAGTCTGCCATAGAAACTCGCATTTTTTCACTGTTGTCCCAAGTGCCATCTTCTTCAATATTATTAGCAATGCTCGTAAGACGACTCAACAAATCCGTTTCTTCCAAATCTCCCTGCAAAAGAATCGATGCGGCAAGCAATTTAGCATCGTCCGATGTTTTACCAAAAATCGTCAAATCCTCAAAAGGATGGTTAGCACCACCAAAACCAAAAGCCTTCATGATTTCCTGTTCAGCGGCAGCCTTTGCCGCAGGAACATTTTTATACTCGCCACTCTTGGTAAAAAGATAGACCACACGCTTATAAGCCAAATGCATCAGCACATTGATGTTTACGCTTTCTCGATCTTTCAAGTCAACAATACCACGCAAAGTCACCGGCGATGTTGAATTTTTGAACAAGTTTTCATTATAGTAATTGCCATTGACTTGTAACTGAGCATATTGACTAGACAACGTAACCTTTGGAGAGGTATAGCCCCCCTGTTTACCAGTCACTTCCCATTCAAAGTTCGTTCCGGTTAAATCAAGCTCACCATCAAGTTCAGACAATTTAACGGTACTTCCCACCGCAAAAGGTCCCTTTTCAGCAACCCCCTTAAAGGATTTCTTATTAATTGCAATCGTCTTTACATTTTCTCCAGAACCAACAACACTAGAACTCGATTCAGGTGTGACACTAGAACTTGATTTTTGTGAGCTACTGGACTTATCGCGAGAATCAGAAGAAACTGCCTTAGACGACGAGGATTTTTTGTCGCCTGAATCAGACGAAGTTATCTTCGATGACGAAGAACTGTTCTTAGAAGAAGAGGATTTATCCTTAGACCCAGCCGATTCTTCCTTAGACGAAGAGGAGCTATTCTTCGAATCGGAGGATTTCTTTGAAGACGAAGAAGTCTTTTCATCACTAGAACTAGATAATTTCTCAACCTTTTCCCACTTTTTATCTAGGCAACGATAGTCTATTTCTTCATCCTCAACAAAAATGACAGTGCCATCCCTATCGGATGTACACTTACCTAAGTCAAAAATAGACTCCACACTTGATCCGTCCGCAGGAACATTATTGGATACGGAAGAAGGTTCAGACGGGGAATCTTCACCGCAGCCCACTAAAAGTAATGCCGAGATAAACGGAAGCAATGCAAGTCTATTCTTTTTCATATTATCCCTAAATTGAGTATACAAAGCAATGTATATTTACGTGGATTTATGCAATAATAGATATTTTGTCAATGAAAGATTTCTAGATAAGAGTAATTTTCCTACGTTTTCGAGGTAGTTTTATTATTACATGCTGTAGCCATCAAATTTCAGGGGTCGCAATGAGTATAAAATCAACGGTATTTAAGGCACTCGCTTTTACATTCGCCGCATCAACATTTTCTTTTGCGGGTGTAGGCATGGCCGATGGAGCTACCAAATTTTTAGGCAACACCACTACCTTTGGCGAAATCCCTGACGACTTTGGAACTTACTGGAACCAGATTACTGCCGAGAACGAGTGCGTTTGGGGCCATGTCGAAAAAACGCGTGGCGAATACGACTGGACGGGTTGCGACCTCGCCTATAACTGGGCAAAAAAGAATCATGCGCATTTTACGTTCCACACCCTGTTGTGGGGATCGCAAAACCCGCAGTGGTTACCTAGACTCGACGTTGACGAAACCAAGAAAGCATGGACTGATTGGATCGATGCGGTTAAAGAGCATTACCCCGACCTCGAAATGATTGAAGTGGTCAATGAGGCTGTCAAATCGGGCAAAAACTACCACTCCAGTTTTACCTCTTCCAAACTGGTTGAGGCTCTCGGCGGCGACGATGGCGACTACAAATTTGTGGTGACGGCATTCAAAATGGCGCGTGAGCGTTGGCCGCATGCAATCCTGATTTACAACGACTATAACACAATCTTGTGGCAAGTGAAAGAAGGGATTGACCTTATCAAGAAAATCAAGGCCCAGGGCGCTCCCGTCGATGCTTACGGGATGCAGTTCCACGAGACAACACAACAAGGGACAGGCTATTATTGCCTAAATACATCCTTACTCAAACGCTCCCTTTACGAAGCACACGAACAGACAGGACTCCCCATATATATTACTCAATACGATGTCGGTTCCATAGACGATGAATTTCAAAAAAAGTGCTACCAAGAACATCTCCCAATCCTGATGGAAACGGATTATGTTGCCGGCATAACGCTTTGGGGATACATTTATGGCAAAACTTGGCTTTCTTGTAACGGTTTAGAACAAGGTTGTTCCGGCCTTATCAAAGACGGTGTCGAACGAGCGGCATTGACCTGGCTCAAGGAATATTTCAAGAATCCGAACGCCCGTTACGGCCGTGGCCTTGCCGATGGAGCGACCAAGTTCTTCGGGAACATGATTGCCGACAAGCAAGAAATCCCCGAGGATTTTCAAACCTACTGGAACCAGGTTTCGCCCGAAAACGCATGCACTTGGACCGTTATTGAAAAAGTGCGTGACGAGTACGACTGGTCTGGCTGCGACCGTATCTACTATTGGGCGCAAAAAAACAATGTAAAGTTCAATTTCCGTAGCTTGCTTTGGGGAACCCATACCCCCAGCTGGCTCTACAACCTTGATATAGACGAAACCAAGAAAGCCGTTGAAAATTGGTTTGACAAAGCCGCTATGCGTTACCCCGCACCTTACATGATCGAGGTGGTAAACGGAGGTTCCCGCGACAGCTATGGTCATTATCATTCTGGATTCGGGAGCGGCAATAAAATCATCGAAGCTCTCGGTGGCGACAATGATGACTACAAATTCATAGCCACGGCGTTCAAGATGGCTCGCAAGCGCTGGCCCAAAGCAATCCTAACTTTGAACGACTACGATGATTACGGCTGGAAAAACAATCAAGGCGCCGAAGTTATCAAAAAAATCCAGGAGCAGGGCGCACCCGTCGATGCGTACCAAATCATTTTCGCACCCCTCGTCCAAGGCTCCGGCCCGGAAGCGCAATGTTTTAGCACCGAACGCATCCAAAGCGGCATTCAGGAAATCTACGACAAAATAAAGCTCCCATTGTTTATCACTGAATATAGTGTGGGCACAAGCAACGACAGTCTCCAAAAAGCATGCTACTCCGAACATATTCCGCTCTTTATGGAATCGGAATACATTGCAGGAATCAACCTTTGGGGATACCTTTACGAAGTTGGAGCAAGCGTATGGGCCGACGAATCAAATCCCGGACTTATTAAGGACGGTGTAGACCGCCCTGCAATGACATGGCTCAAGGAATATTTCAACGAGCACTTCTACGACAGCAAGAACATGTGGTATGATAAAGGCATCGAGAGACATCCGCTAGATTCGCTTGATTCAATCGCCTTGGAACCGCCGATAGCCATTGACGATAACGGCGGCAAATTCGGCAACAAGATTCGCTTAGAGCAGAGCACGCTGCAAAATTACGACGTGTTTGACGTGCAAGGCGTACGCTTGGGCAAACTTACGGCATACAGCTTTAGCGATGCATCAACAAGGCTCAAGTCTGCCAACGTCGTAAAAACCTCGGGAATCTACTTTTTGAGGAGCCGTGCCACCGGCAAGATGCAAAGCGTGAGGGTTGTGAGGTAAGGAAGGGTGACGCAAGACTGCAATGAAAGTTGTCTTCTGCAAAACAGTCATTCCCGCGAAAGCGGGAATGACTGTTTAAAAACTTAAAGCCCTCAGCTGTTTAATGCCTAGGGCTCAATTTTTTCTGTCTAAACAAACTGCAAAATTTATTCTAAATAAGATTCATCGAATTTGGGATCCGGTTTCACATCATCACGAGCAATATACAGACGTGTAAAATTATTTTTCTTTATAAAGTCTTCGGATTCATGTCTTTTCTTATTGATCTCATCACATTGATTTTGCGACAGATAAAAACTTAATTCATATAATCGATCCCTAGCCTTATAATACTTATTTAGATCAAATTCGTCATTCAACGGAAAATTTTTATACTCTTCAACCAACCGCACAATATCGTTCTTTTTCAAAATTGGACGCAATTTGGGGATAATATCAACCATTCCATCTTCGGAAATGATAACGACAACAACTTTTTCGTTTCGACTTCTTCTATAATCACAATAACGAACAGAACTATTATATCTAGAACCCCGTTCTGGATTTCCGTTGTCATTTGCAATTCCATCAAGAATCGTTCCTATTGAGTAGCAAATACAATTGGTATCAACAAGAACGGCTCCATCAATAGAAGATAACTTTTTAACGTTATCCGGCGTAAGGGCCATTGGCACTATGGAAATACTTTGATTTTTCAAACGTTTGGCTTCGTCCATTGCATGGTCACTTACAACTAAAATTCCTCCTTTATGTTCAAGAACTAATGTATTTATGCAATGATACAATTCAGACAATTTTTTCTCTGATAAATCATTGAATATTCTCTTTGTTCTTGAATTAAATTCTTCTTGTGAAAAAACAGCCTTAGGCAAATAAGGATTTCCGTATTTTGACAGCAAAAGTTTTTTTCTATCGTGTATTAATTCCCATTGATAATGTCCAGGAATATTTATTTGGAACAAATCCTCATTTGTAGGAATATATTCGCCTATTAGTCGCCCTATTCCATAAACATTCACCGCATCACATAACAAGCACAAATCATCGTTGGTCAGTTCAAGTAGTTTTCGAATAAGTCTAGGTCTGCGAATGGAGTAACCTTGTTCAAATTCTATTTCTACCCGGATATTGGAATGATTTTTTCGCGCAACAATTATCTTTCCACAAGCATCTGAGGATTCATACTTTAAAGAAGAAATTGTATTTAACGAATCAAAAAGTCCATAACTTTCAGCAACATTATCACCCTTGATGGACACTGCCCCCAAAAAATTATTCCCAGCTTGTTTTATAAGACTACTAATATCAACAGAACTTAAATCCCATCCATTACTATTTCCATCAACAAGACATTTTTGGGCTTCAGAAAAAAACAAAGGAACAGCTGAATCAACTATTGATTTTGAAATTCTAAATCGGCTATATGAAGTTAGATTTAATTTATAAAAGGAATCATATTCCTTTTTATTCAATTGCAGTACAAGGGAAACATTATATTTTTCTATTGGAACCGCAGTAGATACAAATGTCAACACATCCCTATTAATCGCAGATTTTTTTTCAATACATTTTTTTATAGCGTCTCGTAATGCATGTACTTTTATAGCGCGCTGATGCGATTCTTGTAAACCTGGGTGATCATAAAATGTGTAATTTTCTGGAGAGACATGTTGCAGTTGTACCGTAAGGTCGTCAACATCATTAAAATCCTCTTGTTTATAAAAAGTTTCTTCCTGCTGAATACAAACTTTGTCATTATCATTTTTTCCAGGCAACAAAGTCCCAATAATAAAAACCTGCTTAAAAATTCCAGGTAATATTACATTGAAGTAGTTTTCAGCAAAGTGCTTCAAATTGAAATAATAAAGATCCTGATACCCCCACATAAACTGATCTATTGTTCTTTGATCCATACTCATACTAATAATCTCCTTTTATAAATTCTATGCAGAAGGTCTTACTCTGAGATCAAATTTATAAAATATAAAAAAGTTAAAAAAACAATAGAATATATTCGCAAACATAACCCTATTATATCTTTCATAACAGGATTACACAAAAAAACATATATCATAAGTACAACAAAAAAGTTGTCGCTTTTTAAAGCAACAACTTCAACAAAAAAAGTCCAACAAAAACAATATGAACTCATTTTAGCTATAAATTCATAACAACTAACAACAAATAAGCCAAACTATTCCTTAATATAAATAGCCTCTAAACTAGGAAGTATCGTTTCCACTCCAAGTCCATTCTTATACGAAGTAGCTCCATTAGAATAATAGAAGCCCCAAATCGAGCTATTAACAGGAATAGATTTTTTCGACTTAACAAGAACTGGTGCATCATTTTCATTCACGAAATACGCTTCATTTCGACTTTTTAATTTTGAGAAATATAAAACTCCCACAAAGCATTTGCCCTTTGTATCATAAGGATTTTCATTATTAATATAAGACACCAACTTTAGGGACTCCTTTAATTTTTTCACCGATGAAAAACTGCATTTTTGACGAACTGATTTAAAGATAGACTGAGCCTGTTGCATTGAAATGTCATACATAGTAAATAATTGGCATTCTATTGCACTAAAACCATTTTTTCTCCATTTATTAGCCTCTTTAGGGTCTATATAAATGTCCCCAATTATCCAAGCTTCATCTTTTTCAACATTAAAGCCATTCTTTTGCCATTCTGCCGCCTTTTCTGGTTCAATTTTTAAAGATTTCCATTTTACAGCTTCGTTTCGACCAATATTCACATTTCTCCATTTTTTTATTTCATCTAAAGTCATCTGTGAACCAACCCATTCTTTCAGTTCATCAAAGGGAATTCCTGAATTCATACACATAATGGCCAACTCAGTATGTTTCCCAATTTGCATCCACTTTTTAGCTTCTTCGAACTCAACATTTTCATTCAACCATGCTTTTATCTCTTCACATGATTCTGAAATTTCAGACCATTTGAATAAATTTTCATCTGAAACACTACATTTTAACCAATTATTTAAATCGTATTTAAATTTACCACTAGAAAGAAATTTCATCCTATTACTATTCTTCTGCAAATCATCAAATGTAATACCATCAAATTTAAAGTTTTGAGCTTGTATATAGCTATAGCCACCTTTATACCAATCAATCATTTCTTTTGCACTAAATTCCTGTTTATCATTATATCTCATTTTTTTCCTGTCTCTGGTTCCTGCATTCCAACTTATTGCAGAATCCAAAGGAATTTGATTCTTCATAAACAAATCAATTTCTTCACGATTATAATACCCCTGTTTTTTCCACTTAACAATTTCCTTATAAAACTCAAATTGTTCATTTATATTTTCTATTCGTTTCTTCAATTTTGAGGAACCAACCTTTGTTACACTAAGACCATCATAGTAAAGTTTATAAGTCCATTCACCAATTTTATAACCATCTCCAGGACAATAAGAAGGTCCACACGCAGCTACTTTTTTAAAAAATTCTTCTGCAGTAGCTATATAGCTACATGCATTTTGAATATTATTTATTATTACCATTCCTTCTTTTGATTTTTCCGAACTTAAACGAAATGACAACTGTTCACTTTCTTCTTTTATCATTTTACGAGCAGATTCACAATCACCATCCGCAACTAAATCATACGCCTGCATTACAGAATATTCGGAAGCAAAAGAAAAAACAGAAGCAAGAGCAATTAATTCCGTCATCTTGAAGAAAACTGACATATTCCCTCTCCTTAGGTCTTCATAAATTCAGCCAGTACATTTGGCACTTGCTTTATTCCCAAAAGAGATTCAGGCAACAAAAAAGGGCGTGAATCGGGCTCATTGCATTCTGAGGTTCCACTACGACCCTACACTCAATAAGCGCGAACGACCCACGCCCCAATTGGGACGTGAGCGTTTGCCAACTTATCCCCAGTGTTCGTGAATTTAGTGGATTCCAGAATGGAGAATAAGAGCAAATGCTCCAAATGTCAATACGGCATTAAACTTATAAAGCACCTCGTTATATCGTTTCCGATTTAAATATACCTCTATTTTGAGTCAATTTGGGAACTTTCTCTAAAAAACGATCAAAATTCTAAAAAAAACAATGTTTATCCGAGAATGGACAATCCAACTTGGAAGGGCTTGGCTTTTGTGTGGGCCAAAAGGTATCTTTAGAAGAGACACCCAACCGAAGTAACATATGCTTGATATTTGCAAATGCATAAAACCCGACTCAGATGTCAGTTCTAACATTGACGATGTTATGACCTTTAATCTGCTAAAAATCATTCAACTTTCTGAACGAGACGTTCAAGACGGGAAAACTGAATCAGCAACATCGGTATTTCAGGAATTAAGGCAGAAATACAACGTCGCAAGATGATGTTTACAATGTAATTGTATCTCGATTTCCCCAAAAGATATCTATTGCCAAAAGGCGCAGACACAAATGAGGCTGCGTCTTTTTCTTTTTAGGGCGGGTAAGCCGGGCGTTATTTCGAAAACAAATCGGAATGCGATCCCGTCGCCACAAGCGTTAAGGTCAGAATTCCTTGATTTTTTCTGTAGCACAACGACCAATCAGGACGAATATGGAGCTCTCGCGTACCATGAAATTCTCCAACTAATTCATGATCATGATATTTAGCATCCAAAGCCTGATCCGTTCGCAGCAATTCAACTACGTCCTTAAGCTCCTGTAACGGGAGCCCCCTCTTTTGGCAAAGTTTGTACGATTTTTTAAAACGACTAGTCCAAATTACTTCGTATATCATTTGTCAAGATCCGCCCACATTTCGTTCATATCCGTATATCGTTTTGTGTTCGGATCAGCCTCTAGGCGTTCCGCTTCGGCAACAGCCTCGCGTAGACCTTTAGGATATTCCGGATATTTCACTTCAAAGGGCAAACCTCGTTGCAGCACAACTTGGCGCAGGAACATGGATACCGCTTGAGACATGGAAAGGCCTAACCCTTCCAACAATGCTGTCGCCTGATCATTCAAATCAGAATCAATGCGGAAATTTTTTGCCACGGTACTCATACCATCAAATATATATCGTTTGTAAAGCATTTGCAAGTATTTGATGGGTTTTATAGCGATATTATTCTTCATTTTAACTCCTTCCCCGCAGACAAGCTGAAACTGCAGGGCTTAACATTTTGCTCTTTCGAGCACTAAATAAATATAATCTCAAAAATTTTCACTGTCAAGGGAATAAAATTTTTTCAAGTAACATTTTAAAGGCCCCCCTGTCGTAAGACAGGGTGTTTGTGTATTAGGGCGGGTGGGCGGGATAAGCCGGGCGTTGCGGGTGCGGCGTTTGAGCACCCGCTAGAGAGGGTAGCGGAAGACCCGGCTAGATCCTTCGACTACGGCGCAGTGCGCCTTCGCTCAGGATGACACAGCCGGGGCTGAAGCGAGGGGGATACTTCCCCCTCCTATATAAAAAACTGTACATTTTGCCCTAATGAGCACTACAAAATTTTCTGACAGGAAATTTTTACTACATTTCGAGCCATGAATCAAGAAACACCCGATACTACTCTAGGTTTATCTAACGTCAATCACCTAGAACGACTTTATGACGGCTGGTTCCTCGATTACGCCAGCTATGTGATTTTGGACCGTGCGGTCCCATATTTTGAAGATGGCCTGAAGCCTGTTCAGCGCCGTATTTTGCATTCCATGTTCGAAAACCACGACGGACGCTACCAGAAGGTGGCTACGATCGTCGGTCGAACGATGGCCTACCACCCGCATGGCGATGCCTCTATCGGCGATGCACTTGTGGGCCTCGGCCAGAAGAATTTGCTCATCGACACCCAGGGTAACTGGGGCAACCCCTACACGGGCGACCGCGCTGCAGCCCCCCGTTATATCGAAGGCCGCCTCACGCCGTTCGCTGTCGATGTCGTGTTCAACCCCGAAACGACGGAATGGATCCCGAGTTACGATGGCCGTAGTGAAGAACCGGTCACGCTCCCGGTCAAGTTCCCGCTGCTTTTGGCTCAGGGCGTCGATGGTATCGCCGTCGGTCTCTCGACATCCATCCTCCCCCACAACTTCCGCGAACTCTGCGAGGCTAGCATCGCCTGTTTGCGCGGCAAGAAGTTTACGCTTTACCCGGACTTTTTCACGGGCGGCATTATCGACGTCACGGACTACAACGATGGTCAACGCGGGGGCAAGGTCAAGGTCCGCGCGAAGATTGAAAAGGTCGACAACAAGACGCTCGCCATCCGCGAAATTCCGTACGGCACCACGACCGTGAGCTTGATTGAAAGCATTGTCAAGGCAAACGACAAGGGCAAAATCAAAATCAAACACGTGGACGACAACACGAGCCAGGGCGTCGAAATCTTGGTGCACTTGCAGCCGGGGACGGACCCGCAGGTGGCCATCGATGCGCTTTACGCCTTTACGGACTGCGAAAAGTCGCTCTCTCCGTGCACTTGCGTCATTATCGACAAGCACCCGAAATTCGTGGGCGTCTCGGACATCTTGAAGCTCAACACGGAACACACCGTGAAGCTTTTGGAATGGGAACTCGCCAACGAGCTCAAGCACCTCGAAGACAAGTGGCACATGACCACACTCGAAAAAATATTTATCGAGAAGGAAGTCTACGAAGTCATCAAGAAAGCTAAGGACCGTGAACAAATTATCCGTCTCGTTCGCGAAGGCCTCACACCGTACCTCAAGCGTCTGCACCGCCAGACCGTTACGGACGAAGAAATCGGCAAGCTCATTGAAATCCCGATCCGCCGTATAAGCCATTACGACCGCGAAAAGGCCGACCAGCTCTTGAAGGAACTGGAAGAGAGCATTGCAACTTGCAAGTACAACCAGGAACACATTATCGATTACGCCGTGAACCACTTCAAGAACATCTTGAAGAAGTACGGCGAAGGCAAGGAACGCCGCACGCAGATTGCCGAATTCGGTAAGGTGAACGCCGTGCACGTGGCTCTTGCAAACCAGAAGCTTTATGTGAACCGCAAGGAAGGTTTCGTGGGCACGGGCATGAAGAAGGAAGAATACCTCTTCGACGTGTCGGAATACGATGACTTGATCGTATTCAAGGCCGACGGTAGCTTCAAGGTCGTGAAGGTCAGCGACAAGGACTTTGTCGGTAAGGATATTATTCTCGTTGAAAAGTTCAACAAGGACGACGAACGCCATATCTATAACGTCATCCACCAGGATGGCAAGGACGGCTATGCTTACATCAAGCGCTTCAACGTCGGCGGCGTAACTCGCGACAAGGATTACTACATGGGCAAGAACAAGCCCGGTAGCAAGATTCTTTACATGTCGAGCAACATGAACGGCGAAGCCGAAGTCGTTGAAGTCATCTTGAAGCCGCGTCCGCGCATCAAGCTGAACTTTGAAGTGGACTTCAGCGAAGTCGAAGTCAAGGGCCGTGGCGCTCTCGGCAATATCGTTTCGAAGTACCCGGTCAAAACGGTCAAGAGACTCCGCAAGGGCGTTTCGACACTTGGCGCAAGAGTGCTTTACTTCGACGCTCCGAGCGGTATCGTCTCGACACAGAAGAAGGGCGATTGCCTCGGTGAATTTGGTGAAAACGACAAGTTGCTCATCATCAAGCAAGATGGTAGCGCTCGCGTCCACACCATGGCAGACCCGATTCTCGTCGGTTCGAACATCAAGTATCTGCACAAGTACGACCCCGCACAGGTCTTTACGGTGCTCTACTTCGAAGGCTCGAATTTCAACTACATGGTCAAGCGTTTCAACCTCGAAGGCTGCCCCATGACGACGGAATTCAGCGTGGTCTCCGATCACAAGGACACGAAGCTCATCGAGCTCTTCGCTACAGATGACGCACGCGAACTGATGGAATACCAAGTCGGTCGCGAAGTCCAGAAGGAAGAACTCGACTTGACGGAAATTGCGGAAGTCAAGGGCTACAAGGCTCTCGGCAGCAAGTTCACCGCCAAGAAGATCAAGCGCGTGAGCCGCATTTCGCCGGCAGACCCGTTTAGCGACGGAAGCGGTGAAAGCGAAGGTTCTAGCGAAGATCCGAGCTTGTTCTAAGTTCTAGGATTGCCGCGCCCCTTACGGGGCTCGCAATGACGTAATTAATGAGTTATGCCCCGCGGAAGCGGGGCATTTCTTATCCAAGACGAGAATGGTGATCCCGGAACTGAGTCCGGGATGACAATGCAATTAAACAAAGTGTTTATGATGTCATGCCGCACTTGTGCGGCATCGCCTTTTTTAATCGATGTTTTAAAGAATATCTCTGTTAAGCAATTCGCCGTGGCTGAGTTCAAGACGGCGGAATGGGCTGTTCAGATAAAAGTCCGGGTTATGCGTTGCCATGAGGATGGTCGTTCCGCGGGCGTTGATTTCCTTGAAAATGCAGAAGACTTCTTCAGCGTTTTTCGGGTCCAAGTTACCGGTCGGTTCGTCCGCCAAAAGCAGATACGGGTTGTGCACCATCGCACGGGCAATCGCCACACGTTGCTGTTCACCGCCCGAGAGCGTGTAAGGCATAGCAAAGCGCTTTTGGCTAATGCCCACGAGTGCAAGCGCGTCAAAGACAGCCGCATTAATCTTGTTGCTCGGAGTACCCACAATGCGGAGCGCAAGCGCCACATTTTCAAAAACATTGCGGTCCGGCAACAGCTTAAAGTCCTGGAAAATAATTCCCATCTTGCGGCGGAGCGCCTGGATTCTATCGTCCGGAGTGTTCTTGCTATCGTACAAGACGTTGTCCGAGAACTTGACCATCACCTGGCCACCACGTTCTTCGTCCGGGCGTTCATCCATGTAGATGAGTTTCAGCACCGTCGATTTTCCGGCGCCGGAATGCCCCGTCAAGAAAACAAACTCGCCTTTGTTAATACGGAAGGTGACGTTGTTCAACGCCTTCCAGTTGGCTTCGTAAGATTTCGTGACGTGGGTAAAATGGATCATATTATTCCGTCATTCTGATTTCGACGAGAACTTCCTTGCGCCACTTCTGGATGAGCTTCTGGAGCTTTTCATTTTCCAAGTGAGTGGCAGCCATCATTTCAATCTTGCCGTAATCTTCTTCGAGCGTGAGTTCGCGCACCTGGCGGGAATCGTCGAGACGGAACAAGTGATAAGCGCCATCAATAATGACCGGTTCAGAAATTTCACCGACGTTCAAATTGGCAACCGGATCCACATAAGCGGGTTCCATTTCGTTACGCTGGAACCAGCCAAGCAAACCACCCTGGAAGTTGCTGGATTTGTCTTCACTGTACTTCTTTGCTGCCTTGGCAAATTCATCCTTCGTCTTAATATTCTTGCGGAGCGAATCGGCGAGAGCAACGACTGCAGCAGTATCCTTTGCGGTCGGAATCGTGCGCAAGAGAATTTGCGCAGAGCGAACGCCATCTTCCTTACGGCCAAGCACACGGGCAATGTGCCAACCCAAGTCCGTCTTGACCGGAGTCGATGCATAGTGACCATTTTTCAAATGTTCAATAGCCTTTTCGAAAGCCGGGTCCAAAAGACCGCGCTTAAAGTAACCGAGGTCGCCTCCCTTTGCGGCAGAGCTGTCCTGCGAATGGCGCTGAGCCAAAAGTTCAAATTTGATGCCGAAGTTGAGACTATCAATCAAAGATTCAGCCACATGCTTCACAGAATCCACAATCATGGAATCCGGTTTCACAGGAATCTGGATATGGCTTAGCAAAACGCAGTTGAACTGGCGCGGGAGCGAATCCTTGTAATCCTTATAGAACAAATCCACTTCTTTCTTGGTCGGGTGGATCGTGCCCACATGGAGCTGACGCACACGGGAAATTTCCATGTGGTTGCGAATCTGCTTACCGAGCTGTTCGCGATACTGAATCATCGAAAGACCGAGCTGGGCACGTACAGCCTTTTCGAGCGTTGCCATATCAATTTTCTGGCTTGCGGCAATAGACTGAAGGTGCGAAGTCACACGCTGGTCCACTTCGTTTTCCGAAATCACAATCGAATCGCGGTCAATGCGGCTGAGCAAAACCTTTTCTTCAATCATGCGATCCAGCACTGCATCTTTCTGCTGCTGTTCAGTCATATTTGCAGCTTCGGGTGTTTCCTGGAACCTGTAAAGGTTGTTCATGAACTCCGAACGCATAATCGGCTTGCCATCGACAACAGCCGCAATCCCCTCCATCAACACAGGCTCAGCAAAGCAGCCAACAGAGAGGGCAAAAACTAAAGAGGCAATTCGATTACTGATCATTATCTTTCCTTTTCACTAAATACGTTCATCTTCGTAATTATGGGAATTCCCGTTTTCCATTCATCCTTGAGGCGTTTCACAACCGTATTCTGGTGTTCCACCCAAGCATGCATAGAGACATCTTCAATCACTTCATCAAGCGGACGGGCATCAGCGGAGTCCAGGCGGTTTGTCACCACGGCAATCTTAGCGGCGCCATCGCAAACCTTCATCGGAGTAATGCGGCCCACCACAGCACGGCGAATAGACGGAATCATGCACGGGTCCGGAGTCACATCGACACCATCAAATTCTCTCATGCGCTTTACCAAGCGATGGTTAGGCGGAATCGATTCAAACTTGGTATTCTTGAACTCTTTATAATACAGCACCGCAGACTTCCAGTCGGCAAAGGTGAGAATTGCACCCGAGACCGAAGTTTTCCCATTCAAATACAAGTTCTGGTTCTTATGGTAAAAGTCAATCTTTTCGACATCGCTTACAATCATCGTATCGAGATAAGTCTGCATGAAATAATCAGCAACGATTTTGCGCTTTGTGCGTTCAATCATACGGATGAGCACAGAATCTTGCAATGCGCCATTTTTTACCGCCTGCTGATAAACGAGTTCTTCATCAATCCAACGCTGCAAAAAGAGAATGCGCTCGCGGTCGCCCCAGGAATCCCAATCGGGAGCGTACGTGTAAAGCTCCGACTGGTGCAACTTGGAATCGCCCACAGTAACAACGACAGGGTCTTTTGTCTTACAGCCAGCCATCATCGCCAAGCTGAGGACAAGCAATATGCGAATAAGAGATTTCATCGCGACAAATTTAGCAAATTCGAGGTCGAGAGAGTACTTAAAGCCTTCCAAAACGACCTTTCAACCTTGCTAAAGCGTCTTCTTCTACGATATCTTCGGCGTCACCCCCCTTGCGCTTGTACTTGAGGATTTCAAAATCTTCGAGCAAAGCCTTCGCCTGCAAGTAAAGTTCGGCAAATTCCGGGTCATCTGTTGGCGTACGGTCGATTTTTCCGAGGAGTTCACGAGCATTTTTCAGTTCGTGGTCCTTGAGGTAACGAGCCTTGAGGTACGGGCGGAAATACTCGCGGAGGGTATTGGCCGAAAGTTCCGTGTTTTCGCGGGACACGAATTCGCGAGATGCGCTAGAATTGTGAGATGCGCCAAACGGGAGTTCTATGTTGAAAAGTTCAGCAAGAACGCGCAGACGTTCAAACAAAGTAAGTTCTTTTTGGTACGCCGTATGGATCGCAATTATGGTTTTATTTTTTACGGTTGACTTACCGCACCCATTTCGCATATCCACGCTGAAATCTTTAAGCAAATTCCAGTTCTTTACAAAAGCTTCAGCACTGATAAGGCCCGATTCATATGTCGCACGAACGAGCGAGAGGCGGATTTCTTCATCTTCGCTGCGAGTGTTTGCAGCAAGGCTCTTGAAGTCACGAATCTTTTTGCCGCGCGAAAATTCAAGTCCTGTAAAACGCACACAACGAGTCGCATCAAGGCTATCAGCGGCAAGTGATTTCGCCACCCAAATTTTGAGAGCCGTTTCAAAGTTATCCGCAAAAACACCACCCATTTCGAGCAAGTTCAAGCGGTCGGCAATGAGCTGTTTTTTCTCTTCCGTGAGTGAAGTCTTTTGCTGCGCGGGATGCGCCGCAGTTTCGGAACGCGCACCTTCCACACGCTTGCGGAAAGCTTGCCAAAAACGAGATTCATCCGACACCATCAACGCCGACTGCCCAAGACGCCAACCAAAGCGCATCCCTTCAAGCGGGAAGTCAATGCCAAACGTCACCAATGCCGGACGGACCGCCAAGAACATGCGGTAAGAGCCCCATTCAGGCGACACTTCGATTTTGTATGGCTCCGGGAAGCCCGGCTTCGAGACGACCAAATGCAAGCGCAAGTGATTTTCTTTGTCGGGATTCACCGTCGGAACGTCGATGCTTGCGCCGTTTGCACCCAAGCGGATTTCCTTTGTATTCGAAAGGACTTCGTAAAGCAACAGAAGCGGAGCTTTATGCGAGAAGTTATCGAGCGCCGCAAAGAATTCATCATCAATCGCGGTGCGCTTGGCTTCGAGCAATTTCTTGACGCTCTTAGGCATTTCGCGAATCACGGATTCAATCATCCATTCACGCCATTGCTGGATGCTCATCGCAAATTTTGCCGGAGAAATTTCAGTCAGCAAGTCATAAGGCAACGAGAGCGTAATGCCATCGCAATCGCGAGTGGCGTCAAAGACCATTTCACCTGTGACAACGCGCTCACCAATGCGGAAATGTTCGATGGAACCGCCAAGAGTTGGGGCTGGAGCCGCATCCTTAGACTTGACTGGATTCTTCACCCTTTCAGGGTTCAGAATGACATCGCCAGCATTCGTCATCCTGAGCGCAGCGAAGGATCCAGTGCGGAACCCGTCAGCATCACTAGTCCAGGTTGTTCCACTCGTGCCGCCATCCAACTGATCCAACCAATACTTTTCATCAAATTTGAGGAACTGGTCGGTGTGCTCGTAGATGTAGCTTTTGAGCGTCTTGATGGAATTGACGTTACCCGCAATTCGCGTGTAGTAATCCACAAGTGCATCTTCGCTCGGAGCAAGCCCGAACTGTCGTTTGCGCGCTTCGAGAGCATGCAGATTTTCAACGACGCGGTCGTTATGCGTCATAAAATCAAAAGGCCTTGCCACCTCGCCCATCACCACCGCTTCGCGCCAGAAAATCTGGGCGCAGTCTTCGGGATTCACGCGAGCGTAATCCACACGATGGCCACGGCTAATCACAAGCCCTCTAAAGCTCACTTCTTCGACCGCTTCGACAAAGCCACGTTCCTTGTTCCACGTCGGTTCAAACCAGCGGCGAGTACAAAACGGTTCAGCCACTTGCAAAATCCATTCCGGCTTGATTTCGGCAGCTTTCGTGAGGAACGTGCGACTCGTTTCGCGCACTTCGGCACTGAAAAGCCATTCCACGCTCTTGGCGTACAAATCACTACCCGGGAACACATGCGTTTCACGGCCGCTCACCAAGCGGTAACAGCCGTTTTCAATATCGCGATGCGCAATCCCGCCCAAGAATCCAGAGAGGAGCGCAATGTGCAAATTGTCGCGATGGAATGCATCGAACGGACAAACTTTATTTTCAAATTTCACTTCGAGAATGCGGCTGAACTGTTCGTACAAATCCACCCATTCACGCAAGCGCAAAAAGTGCATGCTGTTCTTATCGCAGAACTTGCGGAGTTTGTTCCAAGTTTTGCCGTCCCAGTCCGTGCAGAACGCATTCCACATCGAAACGTAAACGAGGAAGTCGCTCTTGTGACCGCAGAATTTGCGGTGCAGCTGACGGATGCGAGTGCGTTCCGGTTCATCGTTCGGCACCACGCGCGGATCCTGGATGCTAAGAGCCGAGCACACAATAAGCGCCGGCTGCAAAACGCCCAAATCACGAGCACGCAAAAGCACCGCCGAAAGCGACACGTCCATCGGGAGGCGCGTCATATCGCGGCCAAGCTTGGTCACATGACCGCTAGAATTGTCTGCCGTGAGTGCGCCAAGTTCAAACAACGTCTTGTAAGCGCCACGGAACGCTGAATGCGGTGGCGACTGCAAGAACGGGAAGTTTTCGAGTTCCAGCCCGAGACTGCGCAACTGCAAAACGACATTTGCCAAATTGCTACGGCGAATTTCTGGCTCCGTGAATTCATCGCGCTTTTCAAAATTCTCGGGAGAGTAAAGGCGAATGCACACGCCGGGCTTCACGCGCCCCGCGCGTCCAGTGCGCTGCCGCGCGCTGGCCTTCGAAATTTCTTCGACGGGAAGCCCTTGGATTCTCGCCTGCGCATTGTAGCGCGAAATTCGGGCCATACCCGTATCGACAACGTAAGCAATTCCCGGAATCGTAAGAGACGTTTCAGCAATGTTCGTTGCCAAGACCACGCGAGTCTTGCCCGTATGCTTGAAAATGCGGCGTTGCTCGTCAGGGCTCATGCGCCCGTAAAGCGGGAGCACGTCAAAAGTTGCTGCATCTAGTTCGTGCGCAAGTTCGCCCGCCAAATCCTGAATGTCGCGTTCCGTTGGCAAAAAGCAGAGCAAGTGGTCTCGATGGCGCGTTTCCAAATCGAGAATCGCATCGCGCGCTTCTTCAATCAAGCCAGAATCGCCCTTGCCGCTGATGTCGCGGAAATCCTTCGACTCATTTCCCTTCGACAAGCTCAGGGAACTGAAGGTCGGTGAGCCTGCCGAACCGCCGAAATAATATTCCACATCCACGGGGTACGTGCGGCCTTCGGCCTCCATCACGCAGCTGTTGTCATAAAATTCTTCAAAAAGTTTTGCGTCAAGCGTTGCCGATGCAACAATCAACTTGAAATCCGGACGACGAGAAAGTACCGTCTTGAAAATGCCAAGCAAGATATCGATGTTCAACGAGCGTTCGTGCGCTTCGTCAATCATAATCGCATTATACTGCCGGAACAAGCGGTCCTTGCGGAACTCCTGCAACAAGATACCGTCCGTCATCACCTTGATGGGGGCTTCATTTATACCTTGTTCCCAGAAACGAATTTTCGTCGAGACAAGCTCTTCGTCCTTGAGTTCTTCGCGCAAGCGGTCCGCAATGGAAATCGCCGCCAAACGCCGAGGCTCGGTAACGCCAATTTTGAAAGGTCGCACTTCGTGCTCTGAGCACAAGCGTTTGTCATCCTGGAGCCGAGAGGCGATAGGATCCATTATTTTTTGGATTCTATCGGGGCCTTGCCCCTCCAGAATGACAGCGTTATTTTGCTGACTTAGAAACCACTCCAACAAAAACTTCGGTAATTGCGTAGATTTGCCGGAACCGGTATCAGCCTTGACGATGATAACTTGATGTTTTTCTAAAAGCTCAAAAAACTCCTCCCGATGTTCAACAACGGGAAGCTCCGGGTACTCAATTTTCAAGTCGGTTAATTGCATTACGAGATAACAATTACTCTTTAATATGCCCGCACTTATCGCAGGTGAGTTTATAGCTGTTATCGGGGTCTACGACCATCACGCCGTCACATTCCGGCACTTCGCACGGGAGTTCGCCCGGCATCACTTCTCTATAAGTCTTTTTTTCTTCCATAATAACCTGAATATAGAAATTCAAGACCCTGCTCGCCCACGACAATATTTATTTTTCAGATATGGAAAACGCAAAGACAGTCAAGCAATCTCAAGTCGAAACCCGCGACATCGTTCACCCCTCCGACGTCAACGCCTACAATTTTGTATTCGGCGGACACCTGACATCACTTCTCGACAAGGCAGCCTGCATTGCCGCCTGCACCCATTCCAGACGCAAAGTCACAACGGTCTCGATCGACAACGTGCGTTTTTTCAAGCCAGCCACAGTCGGAACCATTCTCACAATCAAGGCATCCGTCAACCGCGCCTTCAACACCTCCATGGAAATCGGAGTGAAGGTCTTGGGAATCGACCCGCAAGTATCCTGGCAGCCCCAAGTCATCTGCCACGCTTATATGACATTTGTCGCCTTGGACGAAAACGGAAGACCGACCCCGATACCCTCGATTATTCCCGAAACTGAAGACGAAATCCGCCGCTACGAAGAAGCCGGCATCCGCCGTGAAGCCAAGAAAAAACTGGCAACGGCCCTAGAAAACAAATAAACTCTCTCGTCCCGGAACAAGTCCGGGATGACAAAAGAATTTTATTCTCTCGTCTAAAAAACACTGGATACACTTGAAAACATTTTCATCAAAAAGGCCCTTTGACGGGGCCTTTGTTGTTTCTAGATTTTTACACATGAAACAGATCGACGTCAAAGACCGTTCGCTCATCAGCCTTTCGTGGCCGCTAATCCTCACATTTGCCGTGAGCATGATCCAGCCCATGATGGACAGCTGGTTTTTGTCGCGCACTTCCGAAACCGCAGCCGCTGGCGTCGGCGCCATGCTCCCGATTCTCGGGGCGCTTTTTACAGCGCTCCACGCATTTTCGCAATCGGGCGCAAGCATCGTTTCACAGTACATTGGCGCCAAGCAGAACAGCCACGCAAGCAGCACACAGACAATGGTCCTGTTCGGGAGCATCCTTCTCGGCATCGCGCTCACGCTCATCATTTATCCGCTTTCCGGGAACATTCCGCAATGGATGGGACTCACCGAAGCCCCCGCCGCATACGCCACGCAATTTTTGAGCGTCGTTTCGTTCGGGTTTGCCTTCCGCGCTCTGCAAACCATTTTGACCGCCCTCATCGCGACCCACGGCCTTACCATTTGGAACTTTGTCGGCAACACTCTCACGATTGCCACAAACGCAGCCTTGAACGTCGTATTCCTCGAAGGATATTTCGGACTCCCTAAAATGGGCGTTCACGGCGTCGCCCTCGCAACCGCACTTTCCTGGCTCATTTCTTCGGGAATCCTGTGGCTTGTGCTCAAATTCAAAGTGCACCACCACAGCAAAATTCGCGACTGGAAACGCACCCGCGTTCTTTTGCCCGACTGGATCCGCATCGGCCTCCCCGCCGCCGCAGAACCCATCAGCTTCCAGCTATTCCAAGTGTTCATTACCGCGATGGTCGTCTACATCGGCACAACAGCAATGACCGCCCGCGTGTTCGCCGGTAACTTCGCCGCATTGTCCGTCATTCTCGGAGTCGGCCTCGGCAGCGGCAACCAGATTCTCGTAGCGCACCTCGTCGGTGCTCATGACTACACCAAAGCAAACCGCCGCGTTCACCAAACTCTCGCCGTGGGCATCATCAGCGGATTCTTGCTATCCGTCGCAGTAGCACTCCTCGGCGAACACCTGCTCAGGCTCTACACCGACAATCCAGAAGTTCTCCGCCTCGGGAAAATATGCCTCTGGTGCGATGTCGCCGTGCAACCGTTCAAAGCAGTGAACTTTATCGTCACCACATCGCTCCGTGCCGCTGGCGATTCCAAATTCCCGGCACTCGTGGGTAGCGGCATGATGTGGACGCTCGGCCTTGCCACCTCGCTTATCCTTGCATTTGTCGTTGGGCTTGGGCTCCCCGGCCTTTGGCTTGGTATGGCTGCAGACGAATTCTACCGTTCGTTCGCAAACATTTGGCGCTGGAAGAGCGGCCGCTGGAAAAGCAAGGCGGTGGTTTAGAAAGCAAAAAGTCCGGCATGAAAGCCGGACTTTTTAACTAAAGAGCTTCAGCAATTTACGATTGGCCGAGAGAAGCCTTAATGGCAAGAACATCTGCTTCAGAAAGCTCAGTAAAATCGATAATTTTATCAATAGGTTCATTTTTCAACAGCATTTTTTCTGCAATTTTGCGCGCTTTTAGAATGCCTCCCTGACGCAAGCCGCTATCAACAGCCGCTTTATGAATTGCGTATTCATCCCACTTGGCTTTCTGTGCTTCGTCAATCATCTTCTGTTCCTCTTTCGATAATTTAGCCAATTTCGCCGTCGAAAACAAGAGTTCGAACACCGTGTTCACATACTGCTTAGGCATCTGCGTCATGTTTTTCATGTTCTTGAGAGCGTAAAGTCCCTTGTCAAGCGTCGTTTCTAGTTCGTCCAAAGGCTTGTTGAACTTAGGAAGTTCTACAAACGCAAAATTGAGAGCATCGCTGATGCTAGCGCCGTTGACTTCGCGAAGTTTTGCCCGACGGATGTAGCGGTCGTCGGCAAACACATTGAATTCCATGAACACTACCGTAACGACAGGGCTCAATTCGTAATTGTACTTTTTGCCGCGTTGCCCCTGAGCAATGATTGTCTGCGAGGCGTAATAAATCGAGCGATTGACTATGTTTTCCTGAAAAAGAATCTGAACCTCGATGATGAACCTACGCTGTGCCGAATCGATGCAATGCAAGTCGAAAACGGAAGTCCGATTTTCGTTCGAACCGTCACTGTATTCCTTGTTTCGGGACTGCACATCAACAATCGGAGATGCTATTTCGCCTTCAAGTACGGCGTTCAAAAGCGCAATCAAACAGACCTTATTCTGCGTGTCAGGATTGAACGCCTTCTTGAAAGTTCTGTCGAGAAGAAGATCCGCGAAGACGCCAGCCCCTTTGAATTCTTCGAAAGTCTTAGCTTCGCCAATCATTTCACCATGGTTATTTTTTATTTCGACCACAATATTATTTTCCATATTTTTCCAGTGTTAAAACACCCGATAATGTCGGGTTCATAGACAGAAAACCGCTCCCTGTCCATTACATTAACACGCTTTTTTGGAAAAAATATTTCACTAATTTTTTGACTTGAAATGAAATTTTACAATTGCCACTGAGATAAGCAATAAGTCCAACAAGAATACCAAACAATTTTCCTATTAGCCAACAACAATCAACTAGAACCATTATTCAAGTACAAATTAAATTTACTTAAATAAAATCTTAATAGACAAAAACTATAAATGGCAATATAATAAGAAAATTTCCACATCAGCAAGCGATTTCAAAAACCAAAGCAAAGCGCACCAAAGGCATGTAGCGACGTTTCCGCGCCCCAAAAATTTCTACATTTGGCGCATGCCTTTCTACTCCGACGAAATCATCCAAGAACTCAAGAACCAGGCGGATATCGCGCTGGTCATTCAGCAGTTCTTGCCGCTCAAAAAAAGCGGGGTCAACAAATACGTCGGCGTGTGCCCATTCCACGATGACCACTCCCCATCCATGTCGGTAAATTCCACGCTGGGCATTTACAAGTGCTTTGCATGTGGCGCAGGTGGCGATGTTTTCAAGTTCATCCAAGAACACGAGAAACTCGACTTCAAGGGCGCTGTAGAATGGGTCGCAAACTTTGTGGGTTTTGCACTTCCGAACCTCGGCAACAACGTCAATACCGAAGTGCTCGAAGAACGCACGATGGTCCGCAAGTTGAACGAGCTTGCCTGCGAATGGTTCGAGCAACAGCTCACGTTAAGCCCCAAGGCGTTGGAGTATTTGAACAAGCGTCATGTTTCGCCTGAGACGCGCAAACAGTTCCACATCGGCTACGCCCCAACAGGGCGAGAAGGCTTAATTGGCTACGCCGCACGCAACGGTTTTTCGCCACGCGATTGCGTCAAGGCAGGGCTAGCCGTTGAAAAAGAAAACGGCGGTATCGCAGACAAGTTCCGCGACCGCTTGATGATTGCCATCCAGAACCTTTCGGGAGTCGTTGTCGCATTTGGCGGTCGAGACCTGAGCGACCCCGCATCGCATAACGGAATAAAGCTAGCCAAGTACATGAACAGCCCGGAAACCGCCCTTTACAGCAAGCGCGATATTCTCTTCGGGTTGAATCACAGCCGAAACGCCATCATGAAGGAAAATGCGGTCATCATTGTCGAAGGATATTTTGACCTCATCAGCCTTTACCAAAGCGGCGTGCAAAACGTCGTAGCCGCCTCGGGTACGGCGCTGACCGAAAATCACGCAAGCATTCTCGCCCGCTATGCGAAAACGGCTTACCTTGTTTTTGACGGAGATGCCGCCGGGCAAAATGCCACGCGCCGCAGTCTCGAAATTGTGCTCCCCAAGGGCCTTTCGCCAAAAGTCTTTGCGCTTTCGCGACCGGACGGCACCAAAATTGACCCGGACAACTTTGTAAACGAGCAAGGCCCGGACGCCTTCAGAAGAGCGCTCCGCACCGCCGAAGACTGGCTCAGCTATCTCGGACGAACCATGCCGAACAACAGTCCCGAAGACCGAGCCGCATTCATCACGCAAGCAAAGACGCTTATCAAGAGCATCGAGAATCCGGAGCTCCGCAACCAGTATTTGAAGCTTGTTTCAGAGCGTTACAGCACAACGCGTTCCCTCGCAGGCATCAAGGTGGCACACCCGAAACGCGAAAAAGCACCCACCGCCGAACAGCCCGCAGCACCGCAAGTAAGCGTCCCGTGGGAACTTTTGTCGCCGATTGAAGTGCGCTTTGCAAACCTTCTTTACCGCAACCCCACCCTTCTCGACCGCGCTGCAGAATATTTCGACATGGACTTTGCCGCAAGCGGAATCCAAATTTTTGATTCTCCGCTCATCGATGAATTTATCCAGTCCATTCTCGCGCAATATGCAGAAACGGGCACATTCTCGCCGAGAACATTGTACGAATCGCTTTCGCCGCAGTTGCAGCTTTTCTTGGAGCAACTCCCCGACGAGACGTGGAAAACGCCGAACGAGATTCTGGAATTTTACGACACGGTTGCCGTGCTCACACTCAATCTGTGCGACCGCTATAAAAAGCTCATTCCGCTCGACTCCGAAGCGGGCATGCGTCTCCGTATGCAGTTGAACAAGTTCACGCAGGGCATCCAGACGATTTCCAAGAAGCGCAAGATTTCGGCCATTACGCCGGACGTTTTCGCCGAGCAGATAATTCAGAGCAAAGCTCCGCTCATTGACCTTTATACGTCAATTAAAGATTTGTCGTCGGGCGTTGCGCAATCCACTACCGCGCAGTTCAACAACACGCAGTTTGCAATCCCGCAAGCCACGACCGCAGCACAACCAAGTTCGCCGCAGTTTAACAACGCACAGCCGGCGCAGTTCGCACAACCCGAAATGCCCCCGGAGATGGAAGCCCCGCCTCCATTCGATAATGGCGAGCAATTCGCATCGAGCGAACCTCCCGAAGAAGCACCTTACGATCCGAACGAAGAGCCTTACGTCCCTGATGATGAGCCCTACGTTCCCGACGATGACTTTGGAGCCATGGACGATTTCGGCTAAGCCCACAAGATTTTAAAATTAAAGAGGAAATATGTTATCCATCAAGAACCTTAAAGCAAGTATCGAAGACGGCACCCAAATCCTGAAAGGGATCAATCTCGAGGTCAAGCCGGGAGAAGTCCACGCCATCATGGGCCCGAACGGCTCCGGCAAAAGCACACTTTCCAAAGTGATTGCAGGGCACCCCGCTTACCGCGTGGACGGCGGTTCCGTAGAACTGGACGGCAAGAACTTGCTCGAAATGGAAATCAACGAACGCGCCAACTCCGGTCTCTTCATCAGCACGCAGTACCCGACCGAAATTCCGGGCGTGAACAACGTCGAATTTTTGAAGATGGCGCTCAACAGCAAGCGAGCCTTCCTCGGCCAGCCCGAAATGAGCGACGAAGATTTCAAGAAGCTCTGCGAAGAAAAGATGAACTTGCTCGAAATGGACGAACGCTATCGTGAACGTGGCGTGAACGACGGCATGAGCGGTGGAGAAAAGAAGCGTAACGAAATCCTCCAGATGGCTATTCTCGACCCGAAGGTGAGCTTCCTCGACGAAACGGACTCCGGCCTCGACATTGACGCCCTCCGCATCGTGGCAAACGGCATCAATCACATCATGTCGCCCGAAAAGGCCGTGATTCTCGTGACGCATTACCAGCGCTTGCTGGACTACATCAAGCCCACTTACGTTCACGTGCTCCGTCACGGCAAAATCATCTTGAGCGGTGGCCCGGAACTCGCCCTCAAGCTCGAAGATCAAGGCTACGACTGGATTGAAGAAGCCAAGTAAAGTCGAGGACGCATAATGAACGCTGAATTTATACAGAACTTGCCCACCGCGGAACAGGCGATAGCACGCCTCCGCGAACTCGGCATGCCCAAGCGCAATAACGAACTTTGGTCGTTCTTCCCGGTTGCCAAAATCCCGACCCCGGAATTCATGGGCACGGATTTTACAGCAGCCCCAATGACTTCCCCGGCAGCAACCCCGGCCAACCAAGAAACCGACTTTGCGGCCCTCCTCCCGATTGCAAACAACGCCCGCCCCATGGTTCGCGAAATCGTGAACGGCGCAGCCGAAATGGCGATGCTCAAGTGCAACAACGACTTCGGTCACACAGTTCTTGACATCGGCAAAGGCGCCAAGGTGAGCCTCGAAATTCTCGACAACAAGGTCACGCACGACATTGTCGCTGAACGTTTCGACATCAACGTTGGCGAAGATGCAGACGTCGAAATTTTCTTTGCAAATCCGGCTTGTGATTTGCCGCTCCGCTTTAGGCATTTCAACATTTCGCAAGCCGCAGGCTCCACCGTTCGATTCTCCAGCATCTGCAAAGATACAGCTATTGGTCGCGTGAGCGTCGAATGCCACCTCAAGGGCGAAGGCGCCAACTTTGATTACCGCAGCCTCCACGTTCTCGAAGGCGAAGCCTCGCAGCACAGCCGCCTCACAATTTACCACGAAGCCCCGCGCACCACAAGCACACAGCTTGCCCGCAACCTGCTTTCGGGTTCTGCACGTGTAAGCTACGACGGAAGCGTTATCGTCGGTTACGACTGCACCGGCGTCAACTCGAGCCAGCTCGTGAATACAATCCTCTTGAGCGAAGATGCTAGCGTCTCCGTAAAGCCCGTCCTCAAGATTTATCACGATGACGTGGAATGCACGCACGGCAACACCGTCGGCGAACTCGATGCGGAACAGATGTTCTACCTCGTGAGCCGCGGCATCCCGAAAAAGGCAGCCCAGGAAATGCTCATGCGCTCGTTCGCACAAGAGACATTCTTGCCGCTCCCCGACAGCCCCGCGAAAAAGCGGCTGATGAGCAGTCTTTAGACGAGAGGGAGATTCCCGCTCGGAGGCGGGAATGACAATACTATAAAAAGGCGGCTTCGGTCGCCTTATTTTATTTATGCAAATAAGATTTTTGTATATTCTTCTATATGAAAAAACTTATCCTTATAATTACTTTGGGAGCACTAAACGCATTCGCTATCGATTGCCTCCGTTCCACCTTTGACATTTTCGCCAAAGAATATCCAGCATCTAGTGAGCCTACAACAGCGATTTACAAGAACTTCTTCGTAGATAGCATTTACCTCCATTATGCGGACACAAGCCATAGCACAGAGTTCGACAACAACAAGTATTACTACACAGACACTCATGTTGACAGCGCCAAGACCTACACCAAAGAACACGGCTCCGACGATTGGGAAATCAAAGTCCTAAGTCCAGAAGAGTTAACTCTTGAAGCCTATGGAGTCAAGACCACCATTACACAAGAGGGCGATTTCAAAAAGGTCCGCCAAGAAGGCAAGGGCAATCCTCCAATCATTGAATACCTGATTTACGAAACAAAAGACTCCGTTTACTACATCGTATCTTATCTTTATGCGAGCGGGAATAAAGATTCCTACGAACACAGAGTTTACATTCGCAACGATACTTTATATACAACAGAAGAAGGACTAGGGGCCTATATCGTTCGTGACTCAGCAAACGAAAGCAAATGCTACGAATATGACTCTTATCCCCAAAAAGAAATTCGCGCCTCTTACGAATACGAAATGAGAAGCGACACGCTTACTGCCACCGAAAAGATTCTCGGAGGTTACCAAAGCACGTTCACCATATTCTTCGTCCCCAGTGAAAAATACTCCACAGCCATTATATCTGGCAAACGTCGCCCAAGGCTGAATCCGGCAAAATCAAAGGACTTCGACCTGCTCGGCCGCCCCGCCAAGAACAAGCACATTTTTATAATCAAGCGCTAAAGAAAAATAATGGATCCCCGACGCTTCGCTTCGAGGATGACAAATTGGGACAAAAAAATCCGTCGGAGAAATCTCCGGCGGATTTTTACATTGCTGTGAGAACTCTCATTACCTTTCATTCCCGAATCGCAGCCTCAGCTGCGACAGAACTCACGAGCAATGTACCCACACACCCCAAACATCCTAAACCAAACACCCTAACGCTTCCCCTTCTTCCAGCGTTGTCAGTGGGCAACCACCGACACCTATAAATGTACCCGATAATTCTGGGTTGCGCTAAAAATATTTTCAAAAGCAAAGTCCAAACAAGAAAGTTCCAAGTCGGAATATTTTTTTAAAGGAGATTCCCGCGCGGTGGCGCGGTATAATAAAAAAATCCCGCGAAAAGCGGGAAATTTAAAGGTTTTACATGATGTTCACAAGGAACAATAGAGCGGAGCCGCTAAAGGCAACCACAAAATTTACGACGAATTCCTCAAAAGCAGTGCGCTTCGGGTCCTCATCCGTGTATTGATTTTCTTCCCAGTATCCCATTCTCATCTCGTAAACCGTAGGATTCTCCTACGAAGCTTAATTTAACTTTTTTTTTCAAAAATCAAAAGACTTTTTTAAAAAATTATTTACGATATTTCAGAAAATTTGAGCAAAGTCACCTAATAAATCCGTACAAAGTTTACGCATTTCGTACGAACTTATTACTTACGTTCTTCAATCTTCTTGATGGGTTCGTCCATCATGCGTTCGGCAATGACTTCCGGAGTTTCTTCAGCCACGGCAGCGTTCGATTCTTCCGGCATCCACGGCTTGTCGAGGCTCTTTTCCCAAGAAACCGTCGGGGCGGCCACAGCCTCGTTCGAAGTGTCAATCACCGGGAGGCCCAAAAGTTCGCGGGCGCGGTTGAGGGCCGCATCAATGTTACCGAGAGCGTTTTCTTCGCCAAGCTGGGCAAGCACACCGGCACGGGTCAAAGCCACCACCGGCTGGGCATGCACGCCACTCAAGAGAAGCTGCGTACCTTCGCTCTTGCAACGCTTGAGCAAGTCTTCAATCATGTTGATACCGGCAGCGTCAATGCTAGAGACGCTACGCATGCGCAAAATCAAGATCTTCGGCTTTTCGGAAATGCGGTTCATCGTTTCCTTGAACTTGTCCACAGCACCAAAGAAGAGCGAACCGGCAAGTTCGTACACAAGCACACCCTTCGGTACCTGGCGGCCGAGAGTATTGCGGGCAGCTTCGTCATCGTCATCCTTCAAGGCAGAAGAAACCGCTTCGACTTCGGCCACATCGCTCATGCGCTTGATGAAGAGCACGGCAGCAAGGAGCACGCCCACTTCGATAGCGACCGTAAGGTCAATAATCACCGTGAGGAAGAAGGCAACAAGCATCACCGTCACGTCGCTCTTCGGAGCCTTGAACATCTTGATCACGCTGCGATAACCGCACATATTGAAAGCAACCTGGAAAAGCACGGCAGCAAGGGCTGCCATCGGGATCATTTCGGCATACTTGCCAAGCACGAGCATAATGAGCAAAAGAACGACGGCGTGAACAAGGCCAGAAATCGGGCTCACGGCACCGTTACGGATGTTCGTTGCGGTACGGGCAATAGCACCCGTTGCCGGGATACCGCCAAAAATCGGGCTCAAGATGTTAGCGACACCCTGACCGAAAAGTTCCGTGTTGGAGCGGTGCTTGGTACTCGTCATACCGTCAGCCACCACAGCAGAAAGGAGCGATTCGATAGCACCGAGCATAGCAATCGTAAGTGCCGGCTGGAACACCTTTTGCATCATTTCGAGGCTGATATTCGGGAGGTGCGGCACCGGGAATCCGCTTGGGATGTGATTCTTCATGCCAATCGTCACCACGCCGTGACCGTTCACCGGATCGTCCCAGCCAAGGACCTTTACCATCACCGTCGCCACAATAATCGCAATGAGGGAACCCGGAACCTTCGTGGTAATCTTCGGCCACAAAATGCAGACCGCGAGAGCGACAACGCCCACAATCACAGAGTAGACGTTCATGGAACCGAAAGAAGAAACGTAAAGCTTGATTTTGCCCACGGCATCAGCCGGATCAGCGCCCGCAAACGTAAGTCCAAAGAAGTTCGGCACCTGACCAAGCG
This sequence comes from Fibrobacter sp. UWB13, assembly GCF_900177805.1. NCBI lineage: Bacteria > Pseudomonadati > Fibrobacterota > Fibrobacteria > Fibrobacterales > Fibrobacteraceae > Fibrobacter > Fibrobacter sp. UWB13. Next base: position 44,829 of record NZ_FXAX01000003.1, read on the forward strand.
CAATGATAATAGCGATACCCGCCGTAAATCCGACCGTCACCGGATACGGGATGAACTTGATAATCGCGCCGAACTTAGCAAGACCGAAAATGACGAGGAAGATACCGGCCAAGAGCGTTGCCGAAGCAAGGCCATCATAACCGTACTGGCTCACGATGCCGTAAACGATCACGATGAATGCGCCCGTCGGGCCGCCAATCTGGAAGCGGGAACCGCCCAACAGCGAGATGATGAAGCCAGCGATAATGGCGGTGTAAAGGCCCTGTTCCGGACCCACGCCAGAAGCGATAGCAAACGCAATCGCCAACGGGAGAGCCAAAATGCCGACGATCAAGCCCGACATCAAGTCGCTAGTGAAATCCTTGCGAGTGTAGCCGCGCTTGAAGCTACGAACGATTTCCGGGGTGATTGTCGAAACGACGCCTGTCAAATACTGCTTGACGGATTCCTTGGCGTGAATATCAGACATTGAAGGTCTCCATATTAAATTCGAGACCCAAATTTAGGAATTTACCCCAATTTCGTTAAGGGGGGTAAGATTTTTTTATAAAATATATTTTACAGCAGTCCTCGATTTTTTCCGTTTTCCCTCTTTTTCGATAAAAAAACATCCGAGGTCTTTGATTGACCTCGGATTATTTTTACTGTCATTGGCTTTTTTAATGCCTAGAGCATTAATTACTTTTGATCGATTTCCGCTTTAATCGCTAAGACATCAGCTTCAGAAAGCTTTGAAACGCGTACGACCTTTTCTACAGAATCACCTTCAATAAGCAAATCTTTTGCCACTTCGCGAGCCTTTTGATTACGGCCTCGATCAAGGGCGGCCTTGTTGATTGCATATTCATCCCATTTGGCTTTCTGCGCTTCGTCAATCATTTTCTGTTCCTCTTTCGATAATTTAGCCAAAAACGCACTCGAAAACAAGAGCTCAAACGCCGTATTGGCATACAGCTTGGGCATCTGCGTCATGTTTTTCATGTTCTTAAGCGCGTAAAGCCCCCTGTCTAGCGTTGTTTCAAGCTGGTCCAGAGGTTTGTTGAACTTCGGGAGTTCCACAAATGCGAATGAAAGAACTTCGCTAACGCTAGCCCCATTGATTTCACGGAGCTTGGCTCGGCGGATGTAGCGGTCATCGACAAATACGTTGAATTCCATAAAAACTACTGTAACAACCGGCTTCAGCTCGTAATTGTACTTTTGTCCACGCTCGCCCTGCGCAATGACCGTCTGCGATGCGTAATAAATCGCTCGGTTGACAATGTTTTCTTGCATGAGGAGCTGCACTTCGATGATAAAGCGTCGTTGCGCCGAATCGATGCAGTACAAGTCAAAGACTGTTGTCCGGTTTTCGTTCGACCCGTCATTGAATTCCTTGTCACGGGACTGTACATCCACAATTGGCGATGATATTTCTCCTTCAAGCACAGCATTCAAGAGCGCAATCAGACAAACCTTATTCTTGGTATCAGGATTGAAGGCTTTCTTGAAAGTCCTGTCCGTAAGAAGGTCAGCAAAGACACCTGCTCCTTTGTATTCCTCATAAGTTCTAGCCTCGCTAATAGTTTTACCCCAATGGGCTACAGCAATGTTATTATTGTTTTCCATATTTTTCCGTTGTTAAATTCCCGATAATGTCGGGGCATAGACGAAAAATTGCTCCCCGTCCTTTATATTAACACGCTTTTGACGCCCGTTTGGCCCACATTTTTTGTGTAAAATTTTCGCAATTTATTATAATTTACCCAAAACACAAATTGAACATTTTGAACTTTATCTCAATTAAAAATACATTATATGTATGAAAAAAATTTCCTTTATACTCATTCTTATTGCTTTGGGCGAAGCTATGGCTCAGTCCTGCAAAATCAGCAGCACTCCCAAAGGAATGCAGATTCAGAATGAATTGCCTACCGAAAACACAGACATGCCCTCATTCCCTAATTTGGGCAACACCGTAGATATTTCAGGCATTGTCGCTGAAACGAATATTGACCTCAGTACGGATCCAATTTGCATGAAAGCAATTCCCGGTTGCAACGTTACCGTAAAAAACTCTCAAAGTGAATCCGCAAAAACAAGTCGCGGAGCTCGAGCAGTACTACACAATTTTAAAATTCATTCCGAAAAAGAAACCCTTATGTCAAAGGTCGCAGACTCAACATGGATTCTCTACCCAAGCGATCTTGAGTTAAATATCGGTGATACGCTTTACGTCAAAAACTACTCTGCATTATATTACAACGTATGGGACGAAAATACACATTGCGATTACGTACCCAAGCTTTCTGCAGTAGGCGAATACACCGTTATTCAGGGGAATCAGACGCAAACAATTCACCGATTGCGCACCGCAAAAGATTCAAAGTCAAAGACGTTCAATCGAGACGCTAGCGGGCGATTTTCGACAAACAGCAATTGTCATATAATCAAATATTAATGGATACGCCCGCCTTCGCGCGGACATATCCCTTTAAAGTTCAAAGCTCTAATTTCAGCTTGTTTTTACTACAGCAAGCCCTTCTTTGCAGAGCGCATCAGGTTCTTGACTTGCTTTTTGTCCATCGCAGGCACGTTTGCGTCCTCGAAGCGCTTGGAGCGCGGAGCACAATCTTCGCAGAGGTGCTTGACCACGGTCCCAAAACTTGCGGCTCCGTCGGACATGGACATTTCACGGGTGCGGTAAGAGCGCAGCAAGGCTTCCTTGTGGCACTTGTCGCAGATGCCCATCTTGGGGGCGGCAGGTTCGCGGGGAGAATTGCGCTTCTGCTTGTCCTTTTCGGAATCAATGGAGAAAGCACGGCTCATAGCCGCATTTTTACTAGCAAAACGATTGTCAAAAAGACCCATAATTACATCTCCTTTAAATCTTCTACAAGTTTATCCTGCAAATATAGCGCTAAAAGCATGCAGCAAAGCGACGTGGCTGAGCCGTCTTCCATAAAGAGGGAGCGCCCGAATTTGCCGCGTTCCATCTGTTTTTCCTTGAACGTCTCGGCAAATTCAGCAAAATCGAGGAGTGTTACGCGCGGGGCATTCGCCGCACAGACTTCGCGAATCATAGTATTTAAATATTCCACCTCGCTTACCGCAATCGGGAACATTTCCGGGGGAATCGTAAGCAAAAAAAGTCGCGACTGCGTCTTGTTCACGAGTTCGTTCACGAGCGTTTCGTAAAGCGAGGCTATTGAGGCGCCATCGGTACCACCGTGGTTCAGTTCACGCAACCCAAGCCCCATGATAATGCGGCCGGCATTTTTACCAATGACATCGGAAGAAAGACGCGCTTTGATTTGCGATAACGAGACCGCAACAGGCACATTTACGGAAAACTGTATAGGTCGGCTAGGTTCCCGGCACAGCACGGCTTCCACAAAACGGTTTGCTGCTTCGCCCTTTGGCCCAAATAATTCATCGCCTATAACTAATACTCTGTTTTCCACATAAACAATCTATACTTTAGAATCCGATTTGACCACAGAGATTTCCCAATAATTGCCTTTTTTTTCGCGTGAAAGCACTTTATGGCCGTCGGCAATGAGCGATCCGGGCACATTTTCGATCGGGGAACCCTCATCGAGCCAGATTTTGAGCGTTCGGCCTGCCGGATAACCGGACATGACGATTCGCGAACGGACAGAATTGAGGGGGCATTTTACGCCACGGAGGTCCAAAAGGGAGGGAATTTCGCCCTGGAGGGCGGCTGGCAACGGCAAAATTTTCACTTTTTCGCAGAAATCGGCGATTTCGTCGGTGTATTTTTCGGGATTTTCAGCCCATTCCCCCACCGGAAACTCCGAAAGTCCGCAACATACTATTTTAGATAGAGCCTCTTCGGGGGTAAGGAGTGCCGATGTTCCGCGACGGATCCATTCCACACACGCATACATTAACAATTTACGTAAAGATTCTGTAAAACCTGCGGTTTCGCGGTTCGCATCTATCCAGCGAGCGATTGGAGATGTTAAATTTTTCTTGCGTTCATCTGCCATTTTTTGCATATTTCGCCATTGTAAAAAAGTCTAATCATACCTATGTAAAAATACACTTTCCAAAGCAAAAAATGGGCCAAAATTCCTGAAAAATGTAGCAAAGGTCACATTGCGTTTCTATATTTGGCCCCAAGCATTCAATAAATGCAAAGGTTACAGTAGAATGAGTACTATACTACTATACGCAATGTTCGTCGTCTACGTTATCGCAGGCGTGGGATTGGTGATTTACGGGTTCAGTTGCTACTATAGCATCTACCTGTTCCTCAAGAACAGCCGCAAGACGCGACTTTCAGACCGCAAAGCGATCTTGAAGTACTACCGTGAACATTCGCTCGCAGACCTCCCGCAGGTCACGACCCAGCTCCCGGTTTTTAACGAAGCCAACTGCGTTGAACGTCTCCTCGAAGCCGTCTGCGCCATCGACTACCCCAAGGACAAGCACGAAATCCAGGTCTTGGACGACTCCACGGACGAGTGCTACGAAGTTACCAAGAAGAAAGTTGCTGAACTCGCCGCCCGCGGTTATGACATCAAGCTCATCCACCGCACGAACCGCAAGGACTTCAAGGCTGGCGCTCTCAAGGAAGGCATGGCAGTCGCAAAGGGTGAATTCCTCGCCATCTTCGATGCCGACTTCGTTCCTGAAAAAGACTTCCTCCTGAAGACCGTTCCGTACTTGGTCATGGATCCGCAGGTCGGCCTTGTCCAAGGTCGCTGGGGTCACTTGAACCGCACCGAATCCGGTCTTACGCTCGCCCAGTCTATCGGTATCGACGGCCACTTCGTGGTGGAACAGTCCGCACGTAGCTGGGGCAAACTCTTTATGAACTTCAACGGTACCGCCGGTGTCTGGCGCAAGGACGCTATTTACGGTGGTGGCGGCTGGGAAGGCGATACGCTGACCGAAGACATGGACCTTTCTTACCGTTCCCAGCTTGCTGGTTGGAAGATGAAGTTTGTGTTCGACGTGATTGTTCCGGCTGAACTCCCGAACGACATCAACGCTTTCAAGGCTCAGCAGTTCCGTTGGGCAAAGGGTTCCATCCAGACCGCTATCAAGATTTTGCCGAAGGTTTTGCGCTCCAAGGTTCCGCTCCGCGTGAAGATTGGCGCCATCCTCCACACGACGCACTACTCGATCCACCCCTGCATGTTGTTCACAGCACTCTGCGCTTGGCCGTTGCTCGCGTTCTTTGAACCGGTCGGACACCTCCCCACTTGGGCATACACGGTTGGTTTCGCATTCATCTTCCTCGCCGCAATCGCGCCTTCTGTTCTTTACTTTGTCGCCCAGCGTTGCTCCGGCTACACCGGTTGGAAGATCCGCTTGCTCTCGCTCCCCATCTTGATGGCCCTCGGCGTTGGCATCGCAGTCAGCAACTCCCGCGCAGTGTTCGCCGCAGTTCTCGGTACAAAGGGCAGCTTCGTTCGTACCCCGAAGAACGGTGGCGCCAAGAAGAAGGCCAAGAGCCATTACGCACAAAAGTTCCCGTGGATGGCACTTATCGAACTCCTCGTCGGCGTCTACTGCATTTTCGGTTTGCTCGAATACATCAACGCCAGCAAGTACATCATCGGACCGTTCCTTGCCCTTTATGCAATCGGATTCCTCTCGGTGAGCGTGCTTAGCTTTATGCATTACATCAGCAACATTTTCGAAGTTCGCAAGGCCATTAAGTGCTCCGAATGCGTCGAAGAACAGGCAACGAACTAAACTATAGTTTACGCAAGATGCGACGGGAAGTCGCAGACAGCAAGACTAGATGTTAAGGTGATTCAAGAGGCCCCGCAAGCGCGGGGCTTTTTTCGTTGCTTTAGTTGTTGGTCATTAGTCACTGTTATTTCTAGAATCGCGCGCGAATGGCACCACGGAATGCTCGAGATTCGTCCGAGGGGGTATCGCAAGGCGGGAGGCCACGCACAAAGCGGGTGCGGCAACGGAGTTCTTGAGCTTTCCCGGTCGCAAAGTGGACATAGTTGTCCGAAATTGCAACAACGCCATGATGGAACATCGAATAGACGTTCAACGAGACGGTTGTAAGGATCGCGGCCACAGTCATGGCGATAAGCATTTCCAAGAGAGTAAAGCCGTGACGAGAAGTTTTAGGCTCAGCTAGATTCATTCGCAAAGAAAAACGCCTCCGATTCTCATCGACAACGCACGAGGCGTTTGAGAGAATAATGTTCACTCGCAACAACAGCCCACGCCAAATGCGGACTGCCAGGAACACGAGTGAGGCGGACCGACAGAGAGTCCGCGCAATCCGGACGCGCCGCAACCAACGATTCCATTGTTTCTAGCACATCATAGAACTCATCCAAGCGCATCCGCTCGTCAGCCACTTCGCGATTGAAGAAGTTCCAACCGCCAAGGAGCGCCGTTGTTCCAACAAGAAAAACGGCCAACGCCACGCAAACTTCGGGCAAAGTAAAGCCATGACGAGAGTGCATCACAAGCGCCTCCGGGAAAATACGAGATTGCGAGAGTCCATACAAAATGGCAAAAGCGCCTGAGTTGAATCGAGAAGCTTTGCCGAAGAATCTCGCTCAACAGTTCCGGACGGAGCCACCGCCAAGCCCTCGAATGCAGACTTTTCAAGGAGCGACAATCGATTATTGCGGTAACCTACCGCAAGCGCCACACTCGGAAATTTCATTTGTGCACGGTCAGAAATTTCAACATTCTGTTTTGAGAGGAGCGCCCCCGCAAGCGAAACATTCCCTGAAACAGTCACGCCAGCAATCCCAAAGATTTCAGCAAAGTCAGCGGCTACATTTCCTTGAACGCTCACAGAACCGGTTGCATAAATTCGAAGTGTATCAAAGTGAACATTCCCGCGAATCTTGACATCGCCCTCGACATTTGCCATAAAAGAACGAACTGAAAAATCACCGAGGTCGAGCGTCAAATCGCCAGCGCTCACGTTTATCGCCATCGAGCGTTCCGCAGAAAGCCCATCCGAAGAATCCAGCTTAAAAAAGCGACGATTCCCCGACAAGTTTTTCAAGCCATCCGAATGCAAAATGCGTTCATGCAAATTCTGCTCCAGCACCACGGCGCAACGCACCCATTCCGAAGTCGAGAATCGCCCGTATTCACTCCCCAGCATGAACTGGAATTTATCGCGAACACTCCATTCGGTCCATGGCCCAAGAATCCGAGATCCGACAATCGGAAGCTCCGCAAAATAGCCGTCCGGAAAGCCATTCAGTTTCGCGAGCACCGCAGATTCCGCGAAATACATTTCCTGAGTTTCTTTTGCAACAAGCGATACGCTTCGGCGAAGCGCCCCCGGCATGCGAAGCATGGCTGTCACGAGAATAGAAAGCACAAGCAGCAGTCCCAACACAAGCGGAAGAACGTTACCGCGTTTTGACCGCATAACGAACCTCCTTGCGACCACAACGCATCACAACATCGTTCATTCCAATTCGCTTCACGCGGTATCGAGAAAGCGAATCACCGACTGAGAGCGTTTTCGTTTCACCTGCGGATGTTTTCACAAGCGCCACTCGCCCGCCCACAATTCCAAGCAAACTGAATTCCGACGAATCACAGGTTCCTCGTGAAGTTCGCCAACTTCTAGATGCGACACCGTCCACAAAACCCGCACGTCCGAGAGTCCATTTTGCAGGGAGCAAATCGCGATGCCCTTCCGCCCACGCAAGCATTTCCAAATCGCGAGCGGCAGGCTGACTTAATTCAACTGGCGCAGCATCAACAATTAAATCAAACAGTTCATTGTCAAAAAACTTTGCATATAACAAATTCAAAGAACCGCCGCACATTGCAAAAACACACGCACAACAAACAAACAAAGCTACGGCACTCATTATCCAACGCCTACGTTCGCAAGGTTTCATTGAATCGCACTCGTCTAAATCCTTGCCACACCAAAATGGATCGCGTGCAGCCACTTGAAAGAGATCTTTCACATGCAGCGATTCCTCGACAGTCCCAACTTTCACACAGCAAACAACAAACTCCCCCACGTCATTCATTTTCGCAAACAGTTCATCGGCTTTCAAGAATTCCTTAAAGTGCGCCACCCGCTCACGGCAAGCATCATCAAACGTTTCTCCGTAGCCGTATTCTTCTGACCAATGGCATAAACGGCCTTCCATAAAAACGAGAATGTACAGGCAATGTTCCCAAAGCGCGACAAACAACAAATTTCCATTATCCGCAACCTCCGCGCAGTCATTATTGAGCTCAGCACATTCACCGTCACACTCCGTGCACGCTTCATCACACTTCAAGCAATTCTCACCATCCCATTCGCCTCGCAATATTTTATCAGCGATTGCATACAACGCGATTTGTTTTGGCAAGCAACGGTCAAACGTTTTTCGGTAATTTTCCAAAGGTTCTTCCGCCACAGCCACGAGATAGCGATGCTTGCGTCCATCCGATGCATTGAACGAAACTAGCGGCCAAAAGAAAACCGCGCACTCGCCATCTGCAAAACCGGCATTAAATACATCTCTAAAATCTTCGTCAAATCGCTTGCGCAATTCCGTTTCCGTGAGAGTCCCGTCAAAAGACGTCGTTACCTCCCACGTCATCATCCGAGCTGCAACTGGCGTGATTCTTTTTTTCCAAAACAAAAATTTACCCTCCATTTTTTTATTTCGTTTACTAGACTTCACTGGGTCCTTCGACTTCGAACCTGCGGTTCTTCGCTCAGGATGACGAAGAAAAAAACATTTATCGTTTAACTTCAACTGTTGGCGTAATGAAAATCGCGAGTTCACTTTCGTCCTCTTCTTCGGAGGTGTAACTGAATAACCGCCCAAGAATCGGAATACTCCCCAAGAACGGCACCGCCGAACGCACCTCCGTCTTGTTCTTGCGAATGAGCCCGCCCAAGCACAAAGTTTCGCCATCACGCAACACCACAGTTGTCTTCATGTTCCGGGAACTGATGTCTCGCGGCCCATCGCCAGTGCTCCTGCCCGCCGTCTTGATTTCCGGCGACACAGACAACGTTATCAAACCATCTTGCGTCATCGTAGGCGTGAGTTCCAGCGAAATACCATCGTTAAACGAGCGGTAATCCGTAATCGGGTACCCATCTGCAGAAACTTGACTGACAAGATAATAGACCGTATTCGTCACGTTGAGTTCCGCCTTATTGCCGTTCAGTGTTGTCACACGCGGGCGCGCAAGAACCTTCGCCTCATTATTCTCTTCCATCGACGAAAGCTCCAGCTCAAAGCGGTCCGGCAAAATCCCGATTTTTCCGAAAGCTCCCGATTTAGAAATATCCTTGCCCAAGAAATCAAAGAATCCGCGTACCTGAATATCGCGCTCTCCCACATTTCGCGTTGCCCCACTCCGCACACCAATCGCAAAACCACGTCCCTTGCGAAACTCCACAATCACACACGCAAGCGTCACCTGCATTTGGGGCACATCGACCATTTTCAAGAGCTCCGCAGCACGCGCAATCGCTCGCGGCGAACCTCCAAGCACCAGTGAATTCTGCTCGCGATATTCCGAAACATTCAGTTCCGATCCTTTCATAAACTTCGAAAGCAGCGCCATAGCCTTCTCAGGCGACACATGCTTTAGCGGGAATACCTGTACATCGGCAAGCGCTTTCGCCCCTTCTTCCGAGACCCAAAGCGACGACGAATCTAGCCGAAACGTGAACGCACTTCCGCGAAAAAGTGACGCTAAAAGTTCCGGCAACGAAACATCCTTGAACGACATCTGCACGGTTTCATTCAAGTCGCCATAAACCGCCAAATTGAGCCCCGCTTCTTCAGCAATTGCCTTAAGCACCGATTTGAGCGAAGCCGACTGCAAATCCACCGAATAAAGGTCTCCCGCACGTTCCACAGAAACTTCCGCGCCATCCGGCGAACCGTTCAGAGCTTTCCCGCCGATCCCCGCTTTTGCACGAGAAACCCGCAAACACCCGCGCTCCCCGCGTACCTTAAACCCGTTAGATTCCATCAGCACGCGAAACGCCATTTCCGGAACCATTCCCCTCAGATTCCCACTCACCACACCATCCACGTTGTAATCCGCAAGCACATTCACGCCCGTGTTCAGCCCAAATTCCTTCACGAACTCGCGCACGTTCATGTTTTTGACATCAACGACTACACCTGAATCCGAGAGCGCAATCGAACCATTTTGCACACGCGATCGTCGAATATGGTACACACGCCCCTCCAGCACCACATCTAGCCCATGCGCAGCGCAAAGCGAAGTCAGCCCTTCGAAAAGGCTAACCCCCTCCAAGTGAAACGTCACGCGCACATCGCCCGCATCATCCGTCAAAATGGAAGTCCCATACGCAAGCGAAAGCGTCCGTGCCACCTCCGAGAGCGCGACATCCGCAAAATCAAGCGTAACCGCCCCCGATGAAGTCCGAGCAGACCTCAAGAACGTTTTCGGCGTACTAACAGAACGCGCAACCGAAGACGAAGCGCCCGCCAGCGACGAAGACAACAACAATATCAAAAGGAAAATTCCCAAGATCCTTAGAAGCATACGATTCTCCTAAAATGCGCATGCCCGCTTTTTCAATGCGAACGCTCTTTGGCGCTACAATTGCGGCCCCTGCCCGGGATAATATTAAGGATCTAAGAAACGATATAATAAGTTGCGAAGTCAATGTACAAAATTGCGAACGCAAAAGCAAGGCGGAGGCCTTTAGTCATTGGTCATTAGTTATTGGTTTATAATCTAAGAACCATTGACCAAAAACCAACAACCAAATAAATTTTCGGAACTTTTATCCCCACTGAGGCGAATTACCTCGTTTTTTCATGGGTTTTAAGACCAGCAAAAAAGACTTTTCGAACAAAAACATCGAAATTTACGCAATTTCGCCACATTTCCAAAATTGGCACGGTTCTTGCTAAATACAGGGTGAAAACAAAAAATCCACCCACAACCATAGGAAGAATCATGAAATCAAAATTCATCGCAATCCTCACAATTTCTACGCTTGCCTTTTTTGCCAATGCATCTGCCAAGAGCGATGCCTCTGACATGAAGAGCGTCAAGGCCGAAATTACCGCTGAAATTTCAGCAGAAGTCCAATCCGAAGTTGTCGACAAGGCAGACTTCAAAAAGATGCGCGAAGAAAGCAAGGAAGCTCGCAAGGGTCTCCTCGACAAGATCAAGCTCGAAAAGGACGAAGCTAAGGTAGAAGCTCCGAAGCCGCCGAAGCCGGAAATCGAACCGCCGACCCCGAAGACGGAAGAAGAACTCCAGGCCGAACGCGAAGCTCACAAGGCTGAACTCGAAGCCAAGAAGGCCGAACGTGAAGCTAAGAAGGCTGAAGAAGAAGCAAAGCGTGCTGAACGTGAAGAAGCTTTGAAAGCTGAACGCGAAGCTAAGAAGGCCGAAATGGAAGCCAAGCGCGCCGAAGAAGAAGCTAAGCGTGCTGAACGCGAAGAAGCCCGCAAGGCAGAACGCGAAGCCAAGAAGGCCGAAATGGAAGCAAAGCGTGCTGAACTCGAAGCACAGCGCGCAGAACGCGAAGAAGCCCGCAAGGCAGAACGCGAAGCCAAGAAGGCCGAAATGGAAGCAAAGCGTGCTGAACTCGAAGCACAGCGCGCAGAACGCGAAGAAGCCCGCAAGGCAGAACGCGAAGCCAAGAAGGCCGAAATGGAAGCAAAGCGTGCTGAACTCGAAGCACAGCGCGCAGAACGCGAAGAAGCTTTGAAGGCTGAACGCGAAGCTAAGAAGGCCGAAATGGAAGCCAAGCGTGCTGAACTCGAAGCACAGCGTGCAGAACGCGAAGAAGCTTTGAAGGCTGAACGCGAAGCTAAGAAGGCCGAAATGGAAGCCAAGCGTGCTGAGCTCGAAGCACAGCGCGCAGAACGCGAAGAAGCTTTGAAGGCTGAACGTGAAGCTCGCAAGGCTGAAATGGAAGCTAAAAAGGCTGAACGCGAAGCACAGAAAGCAGAACGTGAAGCCCAGAAGGCAGAAAAAGAAACTGTAAAAGAAGAAAAGACCGTAGCACAGGTTGAATAAGGACTTTCCTCCTAAAAATCTGGGCGACGGGAGCATCCGTCGCCCTCTTTTTTCCGAGTCTTTTCAAGGTTAACGCTATGAGAAACGCAAACATACTTATTGCACTTTTGACTAGCTCGATATTCGTGGCGGTTCCGTTTGCTCAACCGGAATCCGATATCGCGACGCCTGCAGAAAGGTCTGAAATTTCGCAAGACGTTCCTGATCTTGGACAGAAACAGAAAGAAGACTGGCAACGCTTACGTGAAGAACGCAAGCAAGCACGGCAACAAATTCTCTCGGACATCAAGGCAAATGCCCATGCCGAAATCAAGGATATCCAGCAAGACATCAACTTGCAAAAAACGAGCAACAACGCGCTAAACGAAAACAAGAATATCGCGAAAGAAAATATTATCAACAAAGAAAAAGGGCAAATCGAAAAGAATCGCGACGAATGGGAAAAACAGCACCCAGAAAACCCGCCGTTCGATGTTCCACGTCCAAACGAACACATCCCTTTCCCTAAAGGTCCTAAATTTTAAGACCAAAGATTTGAATTTTACCAACCCACACAAAAGCGACGCCGAATGGCGCCGCTTTTTTTTGATCAATTTTTAGCTTATCACCACGCTGGCGGCGGAGCGTAGAGGAAGTGACCCGCGCTGCAAAGGAACACGCAGCCATCGATATCGCTAGGCTCGCCTTCGTTTTCGCAAGCGGTTCCGATTACAGGGCTTGACGGGCAACGCAGAGACGGGCGGTCGCAATCGACTTCTTCACCGCATTCGTAATACTTGAAGCGTTCCACCCACTTGTTATTGACGCAGATGTAGTTTTCGATTCTGAAACTATTATTGGATTCCACGATGCGGAGGTCTCTGCTAGATTCAGAACCGTCGCAAGGTTCGCTCAGCCACTTGTCATTGCAGTATCTATCGATGCCATACTTATTGCAAAGTTCGTATTCGCTATAGCCGCATTCAGGAGCAAGTGCGTTGCATACAGGAACCGCGCATCCATCCATTCCCGGTTCGCAATCCTTGACATTCAAAGACCAGTATCCCTGATCACACACAAATTCCTCACCTGTTTCGCAATCAAATGCAAATCTTTTTTCTACACCGCAAAAACCGCAACCAGGCCTATTACCATCGCATTTGATATCAGTGATGTGCTCGCAGATTTCATCGCCCATGCCGTACTCTCTCCACTTGCCACCTTCGCACTTGTAATGACCATTGAAGACACCTTCTTTAAAGCAAGCTTCGCAATATTCGAGTTTGCCCTGAGCGCAGAGTTTATTGTCGTCAGTAGCCTTGACTTCCCACGTTTCACCGTTGCAAACGTAAATGGCACCACTTCCACAATCGGCAATTTCCTTGATGCCATCCGGTTGGCAGAGACGGTAGCCACAGCCACCCATCCCCGGCTTGCATTCATCCGGTTTGACATTCAAGCAAGTCACCGGCTGCCAATTGTTGTTTTGGCATTCATAATTTGCACCTGTCACGCAGTCAACAGCGGTGCGGCCGTTTTGATCCACGCAGTTACCCTTTTCGGTCATGCCATCGTAATCCGTGATGTGCCTGCACGTTTCCACGGTTTTCTCTTCGCAGCAAACCGGCTCCTGAGCCCAAATCCCGTTACAGTGAGTCGTCCAATGACCATTCGGACACGTTTCAACGGAGCTAGAGCTCAACGGCTTTTGAGAAAATGAAGAACTGCTGTTTTTCACAGAAGAAGAACTTGCAACAACAGAACTGGAACTGTTCAATTCAACAGACGAAGAACTGCTCACGCAGAATCGGGTCTCGCCAAATTCGCAAAGCTGTTCGACTGTGTAACCGCACTCAGGAAGCAGTGCAGCACACTGCGAGCTGAGCGGGATATCGGATGAAGAGCTTACAGCAACCTCTGAGCTAGAGGACTGCGGAGCAGGCTGTTCAACTGCCGAGGAAGTTCCACCATTTCCTGCGTTGAAATCAGGACCGCTGAGAGTATCGTTATCGCATGCAACGACTGCGAAAGAGGTAGCCGCCACAACGGCAAGGCTCATCGCCTTGACATAATGATTCTTTTTCATGATGTTTTCTCCTTAATTTATAATTTCACCCATTCATTACCCGTTTTAATAATCGGGCAATTACCAGACAAATCCGCATCAACTTTTATATGTTCCGCTTCGGCATGGCTATTGAGTTCGCCACAGTAGTAGAACAGGAACCTAGACATTTGAGTTAAAGACAGCGCCTTACATTCGTGAGCCGGAATATCAAGCACCTTGATGGCATTCTCGGTAATTTCAGCAACGATATAGGCGGCAGTCAATCCATCGCTATACACATTGAACATATAAAGTCCACAATTTTCGTCCAAAGTTTCGTTCTTTATCGCACTGATGATTTGAGGATACATCGTGAACGCCATCGGGAAATATTCTTGCAGCAATTCGACATTCTGCTTTACAATTTTGTGCGGCCAAGGCGTATCAAATTCGGTCGTCATCGGCGGGTTCGGATTTTGCGGATCGCCATCTATGTTTAGATCAATCGATGTCGCCATGACGCCACTATCAAACGCATCCGATTCTTGATTGAGCAATTTCAAATAATAATCCAACGAAATATCTGGCTTTGCAGTACCTTCATTTGGTTTTTCGGAACTACTGGAATTATTATTCACATCAACACCAGTAGAAGAACTTGTGGCTCCAGGAGGCGTACTATTCGAGGACTCCACATAAGAGCTGCTCGATTTTGCAGAACTGCTCGAAATGGCGTGCGAGCTGCTGGATACGGCCTTCGAACTGCTAGACGATTTTGCAGAAGAACTCGACGATTCCTCTTCGGAGCTCGACGAAACTTTATAGGCAAATTCATTCGTCTCTTCGGACGTACCTGCAATTTTATCCGAAGAACACCCTACAAAGAAGCTCAGCGAAAAGATTACCATGAGCGTTATATATTCATACAAACTACACTTCTTCATTTTCGTTCTCCTTCACGTTTTTCGTCAGGGGGAATAACTGCAAATTCAAGCGATAAACTTGTTCAATATTCTTTTCTTCGGCGGCGATGGCAATAATCTGGCGACGGCATTCATTCAGTACACATTCGATTTTGTGGAACGACTCGCGCGAAAGCCCCATGGTCACTCCACTAAAATTACGAATTTCCTTCGGGAGTTCAAGCGCCGAAGTCGCAAGTCTGGACATTTGGCGGTGCATATTTCTCATGGCAAGTCGCGTTGCATCCGTCGTGCCCTTAATCGATGTTTCGGACTGGACAAAATTGTCTTCGTCTTTTTTCAGGAGTCCCGATTTCGTGAGGAAATCAAGGGAATCGCGAACTTCCGCAGCAGAAATTTGCGGATAACACATCTTCGCCATTTCGCCCGGAGTGGCGCCCGGCATAATCGGGGCAAGTTCCCTGACAACCGAGTTGTGCCAAGTATCGTAGTACTTGAAAAACTCGCCTTCAATCGTGCGGACTTTGTACGTCTTTGCGATGGAAAGCATTTCTTCGTAGGCGGCTTTTTTACTTTCTTCCGTCTCGGCTTGGCCGAACTTGACCATCGCCCTGAAATAATCCATCTCGAAACCAGCAAGTCCCATGGCGGCACCCGTGCGTTCTACACCGATACGGCTCAACTTGCTTTTACCGTCGCAAACAACCTTCATGTACGAGGGAGAACTGAATCCTGCGTTCTTGGAGAATTCTCTCCAGGAGAACGCGGAACAGCGCTTGCGTTCCTCGTAGTAATCTCGCATGAACATGCGGAAATCGGTATATTCGACAATCGGTTTCATATTAAAAAATATAAAACCGTATTTTTCAAAAATCAAGTCTTTCTATGCTACAAAATTAAAGATTTTTGCAAAATTTAAGCATTTTTCTAAAATTCTATCATAAAAATTTTGCATATACTACATCGTGTAGCATATAGAACAATCAACCCAGCGCTTGGCGGGCGGCTTCTTTGGCATGGATGATGGTCGTGTCGTACACAGGGAGCACGCTATCCTTTTCGGAGATGAGCATGCCGATTTCCGTGCAACCGAGAATCACGCATTCAGCACCACGTTCCTTCAAGCTCTCAATGATGCGCTGGTATTCAGCACGCGAAGCATCAAGAACCTTACCCAAGCAGAGTTCATTAAAAATCACGTTGTTCACAATTTCAATATCCGGAGCGTCCGGCACAATCACTTCGAGGCCAGCGCTCTTAAGGCGCTCCTTGATAAAGTCTTGCGTCATCGTGAATTTAGTGCCAAGCAGCGCGACTTTCGTAAAGCCATCGCGAATAACGCTTGTTGCAGCCGCATCGGCAATGTGCAGAATCGGAATATGAATTTCACGTTCGATTTGCGGGACCAGCTTGTGCATCGTATTCGTAGCAATCACGATAAAGTCCGCACCCGCACATTCAAGGCGCTTCGCCGCATCCGCGAGAATCGCCGCATTGCCATCCCAATTGCCATTGGACATGTTCGCCTCGAGTTCTGCAAAATCAACACTATACATCAAGATTTTTGCACTATGGAAACCGCCCAACGCGCTGACAATTTCTTTATTCAAAATTTCATAGTACGTGATTGTACTTTCCCAGCTCATGCCGCCAATCAAACCAATCGTCTTCATAAAATCCTCCGTTATCAATCATCAAAGGCTAATATTCATTAGCCAAACACAACGCAATAATAGCTAATAATTATTAGCACGTCAAATGGAATTAATAAAGATCCCAGCCTTCATACGAAGGCTCGAACATCATATAAACAAGGCCTTCCCAAAAGCCTCTTCAATAATCTATAAGCAAGAAAATTACGAAATAGCTGTAATGCCGCGATCTAACGACTGAAACAAGTCCTTCTTAGAAGCAGCATTATTGGAATTCACATTCCTCCCACTTTGCGCAAGCTGCTTCAAAAGTTTCAATCGTTCACGTGCTGTCTGGATTGCGTCCATATTCCATCTCCTTCAAAACACAACTCCCAACACACGTACAAAGATAAAATAATTTAACAAACTTGTCAATTAAACGAATATCGCCCATTTTTTACCATTCTACAAGATGCGCTGCGCCTCCACCCTTTAAAATTAATTTGCCCTAATGTGCAGTATCAATAATTTTTATATATTTGATCTGGCTTTATGGTTATAGTGAACCCAAAAGTCGTTTGCTATATATGGAATTGAATTTTAAAGAGATTGATTAATGGCAGCTACGAAATATACAGAAGACAGCATCAAATCCCTAGAGTGGCATGAACACATCCGTCTGCGCCCCGGTATGTACATCGGTAAGCTTGGCGACGGACAGAGCCCGGACGACGGCATTTACGTGCTCGTCAAGGAAATTATCGACAACTCCATCGACGAATTCGTGATGGGTGCCGGCAAGAAGATTGAAATCAACATTGACGACCATGCGGCTCGCGTGCGCGACTACGGGCGCGGCATTCCGCTGGGCAAGGTCATCGACTGCGTGTCGAAGATCAACACAGGTGGTAAGTACGATTCCGAAGCGTTCCAGAAGTCCGTCGGTTTGAACGGTGTGGGTACAAAGGCTGTGAACGCCCTTTCTACCAGATTCATCGTCAAGAGCTACCGCGACGGCCGCATGAAGCAGGCAGAATTCAGCCGCGGCGTGCTCGTACAAGACTATAAGGAATGCGCCACAAACGAAAAGAACGGTACCGAAATTTACTTTGAACCGGATGCTGACATTTTCAAGAACTACCGCTTCCTCCCAGCCTACATGGAAGAGAAGGTCTGGAACTACGCCTACTTGAACAACGGGCTTCAGCTCGTGATGAACGACAAGGTTTACACGAGCCCGAACGGCCTTTTGGATCTTTTGAACAAACACGTGGACGATTCCATCCGCTACCCGGTAATACACTTCAAGGGCAAGGATATCGAATGCGCCTTCACGCACGGTAACCAGTACGGCGAACATTACTACAGCTTTGTAAACGGTCAGCACACCACTCAGGGTGGTACGCACCAGCAGGCTTTCCGCGAAGGTCTTGTCAAAGGCGCCCGCGACCACTTCAAGAAGGACTTGGACCCGCAAGACGTGCGCAACTGCGTCATTGGAGCCATTTCCGTGCGCATCCAGGAACCAGTTTTCGAATCCCAGACAAAGACAAAGCTCGGCTCGACGACGGTCGCTCCGGGTGGCGCCCAGCTGCGCTCCTGGGTTGTGGATTACGTAGCAAGTGAGTTCGACAACTTCTTGCACAAGAATCCCGAAACCGAAAAGGCACTCCTCAACCGCATCACGCAAAACGAACGTGAACGTAAGGAAATTGCAGGCATCAAGAAGCTTGCAAACGAACGCGCCAAGAAGGCAAACTTGCACAACCGCAAGCTGCGCGACTGCAAGATCCACCTCACCGACGTGAAGAACGCGCTCAACCGCGAATCGATGATTTTCATTACAGAAGGTGACTCCGCATCCGGCTCTATCACCAAGGCCCGTAACGTGCAGACGCAGGCTGTGTTCAGTTTGCGCGGTAAGCCGCTCAACAGCTTTGGCATGACGAAGAAGGTCGTGTACGAGAACGAAGAATTCAACTTGTTGCAGCACGCACTCGACATCGAAAACGGTCTCGAGAACTTGCGTTACGACAAAGTGATTATCGCGACCGATGCTGATGTGGACGGTATGCACATTCGCCTTTTGCTCATGACGTTCTTCTTGCAGTTCTTCCCGGAACTCGTGGAACAGAAGCACTTGTACATCTTGCAGACACCGCTTTTCCGCGTGCGCAACAAGCAGGTGACCAAGTACTGCTACGACGAAGCGGAACGCGACAAGGCTGCAAAGGAAATCGGCAAGACCGGTCTCGAGATTACTCGATTCAAAGGTCTTGGCGAAATCAGCCCGGAAGAATTCGGACAGTTCATCAACGAGGACATGCGCCTTGAAACGGTGAGCATTCCGCCCGACGCTTCGCTCGGCAAGATGCTGGAATACTACATGGGCAACAACACGCCTATGCGCCAGGAACACATCGTGCTGAACCTGAGAGCTGAAGCAGTCGAAGAATTGTAGTTGATTCAGTAGACAGTAGGAGAAAGAAGCCCGCGAACACAAAAATCGCGAGCTTCTTCTTTTTTTAGGTCCAAAAATTAAAAAGGCAAATCTGCATCCTTATCCATCTCATCAATGTCATCGTTGAAATCGGGACAAGAATCCGGATCCATTGAGGCGAGTTCCACAAACCATTGAGGAAGACGATCTTCCAATTCCAAAACGGAATTATCAAACATATCCCTTACCTGCTTGGGATCCGTGATATTCCATTGTTCGAGATTTCCCTTAAACTGCGATTCGCAAAACATACAGTTCAAATCCGTTTTTTCAGAAACATTCCATGATGAAATATCCCCATTGAATTCGGATCGATAAAACATGTTCGACATATCCCTTGCATGCGAAACATCCCAGCCGCTAATATCGCCATTGAACCTGGATGATGCAAACATTCCGTTAAAGTCTTCGACTTTAGAAACATCCCAACCGCTAATATTGCCATTAAACACAGAAAGATTGAACATGTAGGACATGCAAAGGACATGAGAGGTATCCCACAAACTGATATCGCCGTTAAATTGGGAACGTTCAAACATAAAGCCCATATCACTCACGTTAGAAACATCCCAATGTCCTATATCGCCATTAAATTCCGAATCACAAAACATCAAACTCATACACTGCACTTTAGATACATTCCACTGGCTGATATCGCCATTGAATTTTGTGGCAGAAAACATCATATCCATATCTACCACATTGGAAACATCCCACTGGCTAATGTCACCCATAAATTTTGAGCAATGGAATGTACCTTTCATGTACTTTACATTGGAAACATCCCAGCCGCTAATATCGCCATTGAACTCAGAATCGCTAAACATAAATTCCATAGTTTCCACATGAGACACATCCCACTTACTAATATCACCATTGAACTTGGAATTAGAAAAAACACCGTTCATATTCCTTACGTTGGACACATCCCATTGACTGATGTCGCCATTGAAATTTTGGTTGGGATAAGAGAACAGGTCATCCAGTTCATACAAATCCGAGACATCGATAAAATTCAAATCGCAATTAGGACCAAGCTTTTCCATGTATTCATGGACGAGCTTTTTCAGATGTCCCAAATTTCTCGCTACAACTTTTTCCACTTTATAATCTCCTTTATATCCTTATTATCGTATGAACGTCTCGTATTGTAAAATCTGCGGAATTTTCGGCAAAAGAAAAAGCCCCGATTAGGGGCTTTCCTCACTTTTTTGAGATGCAACTTCGAGCTCTACACTTTGTGGAGTGTCTGCGTCTTGGGGCCTTTCACGCCAGCAGGGAGGATCATCATGACCTTTTCCATGCGGGTGCCATCCATGCGCAGAACGCGGAACGTGTAACCCTGAATCTTGACTTCGGCACCCGGTGACGGGATGATGCCAAGCGTTGCCTGGATGAGGCCAGAGAGCGTTTCCACGTGGGAATTCTCAGGCGGCTTGAGTTCCACATCGAGCTCGTATTCCAAATCCGAAAGCGTCATTAACGGGTCGAGAATGTAGCGTCCGTCCTTCAACTTCTGCACGTCCTCGTCTTCGTCCATGTCGTCTTCGTCGCGGATTTCACCGACGATTTCTTCGAGAATGTCTTCGAGCGTTACAAGGCCAGCCGTGCCGCCGTATTCGTCCACGACAATCGCGAGCTGGTTACCCGTCTTGCGGAGTTCCGTCAAAAGATCATCAATCTTCTTGTGGTACGGCACATAAACCGGCGGCATCACGAGCTTCATCAAGTCAAACGGCTCGTCGTGATGTTCCGTGTACCATTCCAAGAAGTCGCGGTTCGAAAGGATACCGACAATATTGTCGACCGTTTCCTTGTAAACCGGCAAACGGGAATGGCGTTCGTTGTTCAAGACCTTCACCAAGTCCTCAAGCGACGTGTCCACATCAATCGCGCACATGTCCACACGCGGAGTCATGATTTCGCGCACCGGAGTTTCCACGAAGTCGAAGATATTGAGGATCATCTGGCGTTCTTCTTTTTCAAGGCCTTCGCCTTCAGAGAGCGAAGCATCCGAGAGGTCCGCCTGCACAGCGTCACGGCGTTCTTCGGGCAAGAAGCTGAGCTTAGCGTCGTAACCCAAGGCGTTCAGCAACTTGAGGTAAATGGTATGGCAAACGCGTCCCACCGGCACGAACGGCATGCGGATAAGCCTGTACAGCGGCACAAGCACCACAGACAAAGTATCCGGCTTCAAGTTGCCAATCAAGTTCGGGCAGAAGATGGTCACTATATAAATCACGGCACAGGCGCAAAGCATGTACGCCATGATTCCGAGCAGCCAGAAGTCGTGCGTCCACTGCCACGGCGCATTCGAGAACAAATAAAATCCGAACACGCCAATGCCCACGTCCGAAAAGATTCGGCCAATGGAGACGGTTTCGTTGTAGCCTCGGTTTTCGACAATCTTTGCAATCTTCGCTTCGCGGTCCGTGCGATCGTGGTCTTCACGCTTGGCATAGATGGCGGCAAAGACTGCCTTGATTAAAGTAAACGATGCCGAAACTAAAAGAAAGAAAACGAGAAGAACAATCGCAATGGTGTTCGTATCACCCATTTTCCATGCTCTCCTTGTCCTTGTACGGATCCAGTCCCAAGAACTCGCATTCGCGGGCGCGCATCACCTTGCGGTCGGCAGCCTTGATATGGTCGTACCCCGACAGGTGGAGTAGTCCGTGAACAATCACGCGCTTCATCTCGGCAAAAAAGCTATTGCCGTACTGCGGGGCCTGGCGCTTGACCTGGTCCCTTGCGATGTAGATTTCGCCGAGCATCTCTTCTTCGCCCGGGATTTCTTCGTGCCATTCGAACGAAAGCACGTCCGTCACCTTGTCGAGCCCGCGGTAGTTTTTGTTCATCTCGCGAACGAACTCGTCGGTGCAGAGCACGATGTTGACGTTGTTCTCCGTGCCTTCTTCGGCAAGGAGCTTGCGGGCCATAGCTTCGAACTTATCCTTCCACGGGAAGGACTCGATATTCCCCTCGCACAGGAAATCGATAGTGTAGTCTTTCTTTTTACTAGCAGGGTCTGGCATTAAATGTTATACCACTTTTTTAAGACGTTGATAATGGCTTCGGCTTGCGCCTTGCCTGTAATCTTGAACTTGCCTTGGGGCTTAAACGTGCCTTGCATCTTGCGGTAACGGCGCAGAGAGACCTTCGGTTCGCTGAACTCGCCCGTTTTCGGGTCACGGTCCTGGTAGAAGAACATCACGGTCGGCCAGGCGCCCTTTGAAAGGACTTCCTTGCTCAATTCCTTGATGACGACTTCGCCGGTTTCTTCGTCAGTGTATTCGACGGTCAAATCTTCAACTTCTGCACTCATCTTTACCTCCAATGAAACACAAGTACTATACAATTATAACATTATTATGGAGCTTGTGGGTTCACACTTCGTGGTGATGATGCTCGCAGCAGCCACCGTGGGTATGGTCGTGGCTCCCGAGAACACGATGCGGCACCCCGTGGGCAATCAAATCGACCTCGCAGCCATAAGTGCTATGCAACATTTCTTCGGTCAGGTTCGCCCCTTCATGGTAATGCACAGAATGGTTCACGCAAACGACGCTTTTCACCTTATGCGAAAGAGCCATCAAGTCATGCGTCACAATCACAATCGTCATCGTCTCGCTGAATTCAGCAAGCATGCTATAAAGCGCTTCAATCCCAGCGACGTCAATATTATTGGATGGTTCATCCAAAAAGAGAATCTTCGGATTGCAGACAAGAGAACGTGCAATGAGTACGCGTTGGCGTTCACCGCCACTCAGTTCGCCCAAACGACGGTCCAAAAAGGCGCCAATATGCACACGCTCAAGCGCTGCCTTCACTTCATCCGACTTGGGAGAAAGCCCGGTCTTGCCAGTGGCAA
The DNA here is from genome assembly GCF_900177805.1 of Fibrobacter sp. UWB13. Lineage (NCBI taxonomy): Bacteria > Pseudomonadati > Fibrobacterota > Fibrobacteria > Fibrobacterales > Fibrobacteraceae > Fibrobacter > Fibrobacter sp. UWB13. The sequence goes on from NZ_FXAX01000003.1 coordinate 67,777, forward strand.
CGCACTCGCCCACCGTAATCGGGAAGTCGATATTCTTGTTCGTGTTCTGCGGCACATAGCCAATAGCCACTTTCTTTGTCGGGACCTTTTCGCCAAAAACGCGCACAGTCCCAGACGTCGGTTTCAAGAGCCCGACCATCAACCTCATCAACGTGGACTTGCCACCGCCATTCGGTCCGATAATAGCAACAAAGTCATTTTCGTCAATGGACAAGTTCACGTCCGTAAGCACGGGCGACTTTCCATAGCCAAAACTGAGATTGCTTATATCGATAGCAGACATTACTTCTTGCTAGCCTCTTTAAGAGCTTCGATGAACTTACGGGTATTGCCAATGAAATCAGCATCGAGCGGATCCGTTTCAACAACGACGGCATTCAAGTCCTTAGCAATAGTTGCAGCGGCGCGCTTGCTAAACTGCGGTTGCACAAATACGGTCTTCACGCCATTCTTGCGTCCCATCTTGATAAGTTCAGCCAAATCCTTCGGCTTGGGTTCCTTGCCATTGACCTCGATAGCGTACTGCTTGAGCTTGCAATCCTTGGCGAGATAACCGTATGACGGATGGAACACAATAAACGAACGACGGGCAATAGGCATATTGATAACGGTTTCGTTCAGCTCGCGTTCAAGCTTGCTCAAAGTTTTCTGGGTTTCTTGGATTCGGGAAATGTAGTACGTTTCATGTTCAGAATCTATCTTTTTGAGTTCCTGATAAACATTCTGCGCTAAGATTTTCACGCGATACGGAGAGGTCCAAATATGCGGATCGAGTTCTTCTTCATGATGATGACCATGAGCTTCGTGTTCATGTTCTTCCATCTTCATCCATTCCATATTTTTTGCAATATTAATGACCTGAACCTTTTTGTTGGCGCCCAGGAATCGAGGCAGCCAAGCCTTGTCCAAGCCGGAACCATCCGTGAAATAAATCTGAGCGAGCGAGAAAGCCTTGATAATCGCAGGCTTCGGTTCGTAATTGTGCGGATCAGCACCCGGAGGCAAAAGCGTCACCACATTCACGCGAGAACCACCGACCATCTTTACGAGAGTTGCATACGGCTGCAACGAAACAGCAACCGTAATGTGTTCATCGCCGGCAAATACAACGGCGGGAATCACGACGAGCAGGAACAAAAGACGTGCAATATGACGCATTATTTTTTTCCTTCTAAAAAGGCGTTGAAATCAATTTCACTAACGTTATTGACAATAAATTCGGGTTTCACGTCGAGATGCTCGACATCCGACATTTTCGATTCGCCACACAAGGGCAACACAAAACGGCAGCCGGAACGCTTTGCCAGTTCAAAATCCGTATAGAGGCGGTCACCCACAAACAGGATTTCTTCGGGGCGGTAAAGCTTCAAAAGTCCAGAGAGCATCGCCGGGTTCGGCTTGCCAAAGCTCATCTCGGGTTCGACACCGTAAGCCGTCTTGAGGAGAGCCATGAAGCTTCCGATATCGGGCACCGGACCGCGTTCGTCAGGGCAAACGAAATCCGTATGCGTGACCCAGAACGGGATACCGCGCTGCACACGGAAAGAGAGTTCGCAAAGTTCTCGGTAATCAAAGCTGTTGTGGTAAGCGACAAGCACCAGCTCGGTTTCTTCGACCGAAGGGCGCAAATTGAGACTCGGGTCCTGCGCCGCAAACCATTCGTACACTTCCGGGTTCGCAAAGAAAAAGACGTTCTTGATCTTGCGTTCGTGAATCGCATCGAGCGAGAGGTACAACGCCGAGATAATGGAATCATCAGCCAGCGGAAGCCCCATGACCTTAAGGCGGTTCTCGTAAAAGACCGGAGACTTGCTCGTATTGTTGCTCAAATAATAGACCGGCACGCGCTTAGAGACGCGATTGACCGTTTCAACCGCACCTGGGTATGGGCGGCCACTCAAATAGAGAGTTCCGTCTAAATCGAAGACAACAGCTTTTACTTTTTTCACGGGATGTAATATAGAAATTTAGTCTTTAGTTTTTAGTCGCTAGTCATTCGTCTATAGTGATTTGCTGTTTGGTTTGCTATTTTTACTCCTATGAAAACACCTGATAGTCGTTTCTATTGCCCACTCATTAGCGTTGGCACCATTATCTTGGACGAAAATGAAAGCAGCCATGCCGTGCGCGTTTGCCGCGCCGCAAATGGCGATACGCTACAACTCTGCGACGGCCTCGGGCATTACGCCGATGCAACAATCACCAAGGCAGACGCCAAAGCCTGCGAAGTCCGTGTAGACACAGTCGAAGACGCTCCGTTCAAGCGCCCGCGCCTGAATCTCGGTATCGCCTGCCTCAAGGATGACGCCCTCGAAGAAGTCGTTTTCCATGCGGCACAGACCGAAACGGATAGCATCATCTTTTTGCGTACGGACTATTCACAAGAGCCCAAGAACTCCGACTTGAAAAAGACGGTTCGACGCGCCGAGCTCAAATCGCTCGTGAGCCTCAAGCAATCCAAGAAGCCCTGGATGACGCGCATCGAAGGGCCGATTGAATTCGACAAGTGGCTCAAGGATTATCAGGGAGACTTGATTCTCTGCGATATCGATGGAGAACGTAAGCTGGATTTGGGTGAAGGTTCCGCAGATGGAACGCCCGCCAAGCCGATTACTTTACTTGTAGGCCCGGAAGGCGGATTTTCACCTCGCGAAATCGAAGCGATAAAAGCGTTCAAGAACGGGAAAGTCCATTTGCTGAACTTAGGCAACACGCGCCTCCGCGCCCGCACCGCCGCCATAATCGCATTAGGAAAAGTGCTATAACAAAAAGAGCCGCGCAACCGCGCGACTCTTTTAACATTTATCGAACATTCACGATTCTATTTCGTCCGGCAACCCGCAAGAGGTATCGACCGGATTGAGTCACTTGCAACATGACCGTAGAACCGTTTGCATAGCCACGCTGTAACAGTCTGCCCTGCAAGTCCATGAGCGCATAAGATTCGCCCATTTGCAAACCGCTAATTTCAACCATGCGCCCCTGCGTACGAATCGCTATTGGCGATGCAACAAAAGCAGACGCAATCGAGACCTTGCCGGAACTGCTTGATTTCACAGAACTACTACTGGATTTCGACTTGTTCGACGAACTCGACGATTTCACTGAACTGCTACTGGATTTCACCTTTTCGCTAGAAGACGACGACTTCACAGAACTACTACTAGACTTCGGTACGCTTGACGAGCTAGACGACTTCACAGAACTGCTGCTAGATTTCACCATTTCGCTATAAGATGACGAGGACTTCGGCTCACTCGACGAAGACACATCCACAGCACTTGAAGAGCTTGAAGAACTCGAAACGCTCGAAGAGCTAGAACTTCTCGGAGCAGTCACCACAGCGAGCAGGCTATCGATAAACTTATCCGAAACAGACTTGTTCAACACCGGGTACTTATCGCTATCCGACTGCGTCCAAACAGAACCATCCAAGCCATGATCCCTGTAAGACTGCAAACGCTTCAGAAGATTCTTGTTGGCGAAATCTTCGGCAGCAACCGCCGTACCGCCAAGACCCTCCGGCAAGCCTTCCAAATAGTAGGCACCGTCTAAATGAAGATCTACATAATTTTTCTTGAATCCGCAAATACCGCCAATAGAATCCGAGCCCGAAACATTACCCATGTTGTACGAATTGTATACAAGCGTCGAATCATTCTTAAGGTATCCGACAAGTCCACCAATTCCTCCCTTTTTAGAAGAAGAAACTGTAGCCACATTATAGGAATTACTCAAATGCAAGAAATCCGTTATTTCGCCTCCAATTAGCCCACCAACCGCTTGAGTTGCACTGACGGAGCCTTCATTGTAAGAATACATCATCGTAAGAGAACCTTTGGTTTCATACGAAAGTCCAATAAGTCCACCCACATCAGCAGCACCTTCAACAGGACCTCGGTGGAAACAAGAAAGTACCAAGGTCTGTGTACGATCCGTGTAGCCAATCAAGCCACCGACATCTTCGTAACCTTTTACAACACCTTCAAAATAAGAATTGGCAATAACTAAGGACTTCCCATACATCGCTCCGACAAAACCGCCAACACTGTTCCCGCCAAAGACATACGAATCAACAATTCCCAAATTCTTGATAACCAGATTTCCCGATTCAATCCTGCCAAAGAAACCACACGCAGCATGCGAAGAACTATGGCAATACAGCTCCGACAAAATCAATCCAGAAATCGTATGGCCATTTCCGTCAAACACACCTTGATAGTTATTCAACGGGAACCACGGCTCAAACGAAGATATTTTCGACGAATCCAGTTTTCCATCAACAAGGACATTTTCGTTCAGAACAATATCATCAGTCAACTTTGCACAAAGAGGAGTCTTCAGACTATCCACAATATCCCTGAACAGATTCAATTCACTTACATTTGCAATTTCATAGCAACCATCTTTCTGCAACGGGTAATGGATCCACTTTGCGTAGAAAGTCTGCGGGCCCTTCGCCTCAGCAGGAATAGCCTTCATGGCTTCGCCCGAAAAATCCGCATTAGCATACCAACCGCCAAAGACATCACCATCCTTTACAGGAATCGGAAGCGTCGTAACAATCCCCTCTTTATACTTGTTGTAATATTTCACCGTATCATCCGGGAATGTCACCAGCTTCAAGTCCGACAAGGCAACGCTCGCCGAGATGGAGCCACTAAAAATCGGATAACTATCGGAGCCAACTTTCTGTCCCCAAACGAGTCCGTCGCGCCCGGCAGTCCGGTAATTGTGGAGCAAAGTCGCAACAGTTCCATCAGAAAAAAGTTCAGAATCAACATTGGAAACCACAACAGAATCTACGGTACGATAAGTTTTTTCTATTTGCTTTTTAGTTGTTTCCGTGAACGTATTCTCAAATTCAGGAGCTAAACGCGTTTCAATCGAAGAAATAGCAGGCCTCACCTCTAAAGACTTTTCTTTTGCATAGGGGTCTATTCCATACGAATTAACAACAAAAAGTCTATAATCCTGAGTATAACTATATCCAACGCGCCCCACCAAAAGCCCGACATAATTAGAAGAAATCAGCTTTGCCGCACTATAAGAATTTGCAATCAGAGTTTTCCCATAAGTTTGACCAATCAAGCCACCGGATAAAGAACCATTAACAATACCATCATTGTACGAAAGCTCTAGCGTCAAAGAATCTCCTCGATGATGACCCACAAGACCAGCACCGCTTCCAAGAATATAGGATGACGAATAGCAGTTCCTCACATGGACAGCCTTGCTAGAATCACGAACAAGCCCCACAATCGCGCCTACGCCACTAGCGCCATGGAAATACGAATCCATAACGCCTACATTTTCGATTTTCACTTCGCGTTCGGGATCCGGATTCATGACAGACCCAAACAAACCGATATAATAATATCCGTCATTGAAATAGAGACCCGATAAAACATGACCCGCACCGTCAAAATCTCCGGCAAAATTCCAGATAGGAATCCAAGGGAGGAAGTTTTTTCCATCCCCATTAAGGGTATCATTCAGCAACACATTTTTATTAACAACAATATCCTTTGTCAACTTTCCACAAACGTAATCACCATTATAAGAAACCGCATTTGCAATCAAGGCAAAGCCATAAAGTTCCTCGGCTGAGCCAATCTGATAGCATCCATCGGCTTTTTTAGGATACTTGACATCGAGTTTTTTCGCAGGATTTTCATACGTTCCCACGGAGCTTACCAAGACGCTACCCGTCAGATTCGGGTACAAGTCAGCACCCAACGTCTGTCCCCACATAGAGCCTTCAACACCATTTTTATTATAGTTGCGCAACCATTCGAGGATTAGGCCAAATCTAAAGTCATCCTTTTGCAAAGCCATTCCCAACTCGATGGGTTCTCCAAATTCCGGCAACAAATAAAAGATATTATCGGCAACCAAATCATCACTCTTATACGAGCCCACAAGAGGAAGCGGGTTGTCCGTGAATCCCCGTTCAATATAACTGAATGAATTGTAAATGCTCAATTTTCCAAGTGAAGTTCCAACAAGGCCACCAGCAACATCACCAGAAGCCGAGCCTACATTATACGAATTCACAATAGTCAGATCACCGTCGTTACGACCTACAAAACCTCCACAACCTGTAGAGTCTCCTTCATAATATCGGGAAACATACCCCTTATTATAGGATTCGCTAATTTTAAGAGAACTGGCACAGCCTACCAATCCGCCTGAAACCCAACGCGATTCAACGTTGCCACTTTGGTAGCTATTCGTTATTTCTGCTGCATGAGCTTTTCCTGCAATGGCGCCGTTACAACCCGCACCAGAAAAATAGTTGCCAGCGATACCTAGGTTCTTGACAACTGCAAGTTTTTCAACGCTACCATCGGCGTTCGTAAAGCCACGGAGTTCACCAAACAACCCTACACTTGATGTAGAATCCTTTGAAAACTGGTACGCACTGTAATAAAGATTTTCAATGGTATGGTTTTGCCCATCGAAAACACCCCGGAAAAGCTCTATGGGAACCCAGTAATTCGTGTAATTCCAACTCTCCCAATCCACGTAAATATCAGCCGTCAGCTTACCACATTCGTCGTGCGTTTTGGAAGCATTTACAATATCGGCAAAGCCATAAAGCTCTTCAGCGGTCGAAATGGCGTAGCAGCCATCGGAATCAAGCTTAGGCGCAGACGGGACAATCGGATCAGCAGCAAAAGCTACAGCCGCCAAAGCAAGAATTAAAAAACGTTCCATAAATTTCCTCCTTCTTTTCAACAAGAAAAGCACCCCGACTTAAAAGCCAGGATGCTGTATAAAATACAAATTTTTCGAAAAAATTCAGTAATTAGTCATCAGTCATTAGTCAATAGTTACTGTTAGGCACCAAAGGTGCGACTATTCAACCAAAAACTAAAGACTAATGACTAGCAACTACAAACTAATTTTCACTTTTTCGCGCATAGCCATGACAGTTGCCTTGGCTTCTTCGACAGTATCACGGCGAGCAAGGAGAACGCCCATACGGCGGTGGCCCTTGAGTTCCGGCTTTCCGAACAAGCGAAGGCCCGTATCCGGTTCTGCAAGAACTTCTTCCAAGCCGCTGAACTTCACATGGTCAGAATTGCCATCGACAACGATTGCCTTCGAGGCGCTCGGGCCGTGGAATGCAATGTTCGGAATCGGGAGACCGAGAATAGCGCGGGCATGCAATGCAAATTCGGAGAGGTCCTGAGAAATGAGCGTCACCATGCCCGTATCGTGCGGACGCGGAGAGACTTCGCTGAACAAGACTTCGTCCTTGCAAACGAAAAGTTCCACACCAAAGATGCCACGACCGCCAAGAGCGTCCGTGACCTTCTTTGCAATCACCTTTGCCTGTTCCAAGAGTTCCGGCTTCATCGGCTGCGGCTGCCAAGATTCCTGATAGTCGCCGCCCACTTGATGGTGACCAATCGGTTCCAAGAAGCTGGTGCCGCCCACATGGCGCACCGTAAGCAAAGTAATTTCGTAATCGAATGGCACAAAGCCTTCGACAATCACGCGGCTGGCAGCACCAGTGCGACCACCCGTCTGGGAAATGTTCCAGGAATTTTCAATGTCGGCTTCGGTCTTGATGACGCTCTGACCGTGACCGGAAGAACTCATCACCGGCTTTACAACGCACGGGATGCCGATTTCTTTGACCGCCGCCTTGAAATCTTCGTAGTTATCCGCAAAGCGGTACGGGCTCGTCTTGAGTCCGAGCTCTTCGGCAGCCAAGCGGCGAATGCCTTCGCGGTTCATCGTGAGCTTCGTGGCCTTAGCGGTCGGGATGACATTGTAGCCTTCCTTTTCAAGTTCCACGAGCGTATCCGTTGCAATCGCTTCGACTTCCGGCACGATGTAGTCCGGTTTTTCCTTTTCAATGACGGCACGGAGTTCCTTGCCATCGAGCATGTTAATCACGTAGCTGCGATGAGCCACCTGCATGCCCGGAGCGTTGGCGTAACGGTCCACTGCAATCACTTCGACGCCAAGACGCATCATTTCGATGATGACTTCCTTGCCCAATTCGCCAGAACCGCAAAAGAGAACCTTCGTTGCGGTAGAACTAAGAGGTGTACCGATCTCTGCCATAAAAACTCCTTGTTGTGACTACAAATATAAAATTATTAGGCAACCATTAACGGAGATGCCCTCCCGGAACGGGGTCCGGGATGACAAGTGGCGGGCATGAATTAGAATTTCAAATCAACCGGATTGAAATTGAATTTCACGCCTGAGCGGATCCAGGCGTCAGAGCCATCTTCACGCTTGTCATGAGCAAGATTGCGATACACGCGAAAGCCTCCGCCAAAGTAGAATCTAAACCAGTCTTGCACTTTTCTTTCATAAAGAACATCAACGACAAACTGTTTTTCCACAACGCCCGAAAGCGCACTTTCCGGTTTCAAAGCAACATCGTAGTCCGTATAAAGCTCCTTATCGCCTTGACGCAGCCAAGCAAGCGTAAGCGTTGCCGAATGAACGCTCCATTTCCAGTTCATGTCAAACCAGAGATCAAGTGCATCGCAGCCTCTGCGGTAACCAATGGGATAATCAACAAAGTAAGCATCGGCGTAATCAGGTTCTCCCTGCTCGCGATAATTACTGCGATAATTGCGACGACCCGTGTATTTCAAAAGCGGAAGTCGGCTGTTGTTTGCCGCCGGGTCCGTTTTCACGACATCCAAGCGCCAAGAGAACTTGCCGTAGTTGCGGGTTTCAAGTTCATGATAGTATCCGACCATGTAATTAATGATGGAGCGGTTCGTACCCTTCTTTTTATCTTCACCCACCGGGCTTGCAATATCTTCCATGTTAATTTGGCTATAGAACTTAGCACCATTGGAAGTCTTGTAACCAAATTCTACAGAAGTCGCAGCAGACGTATATCCCGTAGCGTAGTTATCATGCCAATACATAAACGGATTGAAAGAGCGGAATTCCAGAGACTTGCCGCCAATGACACTTTGTTCCACAAGGTAAATCCAGAATTTCTTTGTATCGACACCGAGCCTATGGAATACCATGTTTTTCACATTTTCGGTATAAGTACGATTGCGCTGGTTACTAACCTGACGACCGAGTTGCGTACATTTTTGGGCATACGCTTCGCTCCCTTCAGGCGGGCAGCCTGTTTCGTGATCAATCACATCATTAAAAAGCCAGGCGTTCAACGAACTCAGCAAAAAGTCATAGCGGAAAATGCCAATATTCAATTTCCAGTGAATGCCATCGTGATACGGCAAACCTCCCAGAAAAACATCATTCTTGGAAACTTTCAAATCTTCGGGATTAAAACGACCAAACTGCACAAAGCCAACTTCATTATCCCACTTGGCATAGGCATTGATCGGCACATTGATATCAAGTTCACTCGGCTTGTAGGTAAAGTTCGTCTTGAGTTCGCTATTGTACCAAGCTTCCAAATCCTTGCGCAAAGGAGCTTCTATCAAGAAGTGGAAATCCTTGTAGCCCGCGCGGAAACTCAGCGTAAAGAACGGATTGATGCGTTCCTCGTAACTACGAGCCGTTTCTAGTGGAATTCTGATACCATACCAGTTATCACCAATTTTGCTGGTTTTATAGTTTTCGAGTTTTTCAACAGAAAACATCGGGTCGGTCGGTCCGCCGTTAAAGCCGAAATTGAAATCAGTCCCAATCTGGAAATAGCCAACCTTTTCCGCAAGCTTTTCAGAAACATTTTCAGTCGAGGCAAGCGCCGCCCCCGCCATCAAACAAGCAAACAATAAAGCACGAGATAACATAACATAAATGTATTAAAAAGGTGATTCCGGCACGGAGGCCGGAATGACAAATCAGGCATGAAGCAAGCACGCCGTGAGCCCCAAGTGCCTCGTATCAACGAGGCATGGTGGCGAAAGCGGAGCGCCGACGGAGTTTTTCTATTGATTCAGAGCGGAGCGGACACGATAAGGACCACCCAGGCAGGGAGACCCGGGTGATCCCTTGTGTTGTGGTGGGTGCGCACTCACGCACCCGTGTGTGTGTATTCGTTCTCGGAGGCGCACTCGAAAACATTCGAACGCACCAGGTCGAATTTCGTTATTGCAATGTAGAGCTAATCGTTATGCACGATTAGAACAAGTCTGTCATACGCATAAAGGCCGGCAATTCGTAATCGACATCGCGGTCCTTGAGAGCGTCTTCAGAAGCCTTCTGGCTACGCATGTAAGCCGGAGTAGCATAATCAACAGTGTTCACCTGTTCGGTCTGAGCCGGACGGGATTCCTGCTTGAAAGTGCTAGTGTAGTTGCCGTTAGAAAGCGGATCTGCTTCGGCGGCACCCGGAAGTTCTTCGGATTCACGAGCGTTCTTGGACGGAGCAACAGTTTCTTCCGTATAGCTAGCCTTAGCATCGAAGCTCGGGGAAGCGAAAGAAGAAGCCGGAGCAAACATGGCAGCAGCAGCGTTCACCGGAGCAGCCTGGCGGGCTGCAGCGGGCTGAGCATAAGTGTTCTGCGGAGCCGTGTAAGACTGAGCAGAGTAAGACGGAGCAGCCGGAGCTGTTGCCGGAACAACGCGCTGAGTAACAGCCGGAGTAGCAACCGTCGGAGCGGCAGGCATAGCGGCAGTCGGCATGGCAGCCGTGTTACGGCCAGCAAGAGCAAGGAAGTTCGTGGTCGGACGCGGAGTAGCAGCCTGCACCGGAGCAGCCGGGGCCTGATACTGAGCCTGTGCCTGATTCATCTGGTAAGCAGCAGTACCGATACCAGCGTAATTCACTGCAGCGGCATTGTTAGAGCCACCGCAACCCGTTGCGATGATGGTGATGCAAACCTTGTCGCCAAGTTCCGGAAGAGTGATATCACCGACGATGATGTTCGGGTTGCCTTCTTCGCCCACAGCGTCGTAAATGTGTTCCATAGCTTCGTTGTGTTCGAGCAAGGAGTAGTTTTCGCCGTGAGAAACGTTGATGAGCACGCCAGAAGCACCCTGGATGTCGATATCTTCGAGAAGCGGAGAAGAGAGAGCTGCATCGGCAGCGGCAACACCGCGGCCTTCGCCTTCTGCAGTACCCGTACCCATAAGAGCGGAACCACCCTTGAGCATAACCTTGCGGATATCAGCAAAGTCAACGTGCACAAGACCGTGACGGAACATGATGCTGCAGATGCTCTGCACTGCGTTACCGAGGATTTCGTCAGCCATCTTGAAGGCTTCGTCAACAGTAGCGCTCTTGTTCGTGTTCTGGATGAGGTTCAAAAGCTTCTTGTTTTCGATAACGATGATCGTATCGGCAGCTTCGCGAAGAGCGCGAACGCCATTCTGAGCCAAGGAATTACGGACGTTACCTTCAAAGCGGAACGGCTTTGTAACAACGGCAACCGTAAGGATTCCAAGTTCACGTGCAACAGTAGCAACGATCGGAGCAGCACCCGTACCGGTACCACCGCCCATGCCTGCGGTCACAAACACGAGGTCCGCACCCATCATGGCCTTCTTCAAGTCATCGATGTTTTCTTCGACAGCCTTGCGACCCATTTCCGGATCCATGCCAGCACCGAGATTTCTCGTGCTCTTTTCACCGATAAGGATCTTGTGGTCGGCGAGACTCTGATCCAGAGCCATAGCATCGGTATTGATGGCATAGTATTCTACACCTTCAATATTCATCTGCTTCATACGGTTCACAGTATTGCCGCCAGCACCGCCGACGCCAAAAACTTTCACCTTGGCATTTCTGGTTGGAGTGTCATCACCCGTGATACGAGACATAGCCTCGAAATTGATATTTGCAAAGTCACTCATAGTTTATCTCCCTGATTTGAGTGGTTTATGGTTAGAAGTAAGTCTTGATGATGTCGCGAAGGCGCTGCATACCCTTCTTCACAGTTACAAGCAACTGGGTATCCGTGTCACGCTGTTTTCTTTCGCGATGTTTCTTGTTCGCGTAATACAAGAGGCCAATGCCGGTTGCATAAGACGGATTCTGGTATGCATCCTGAATGCCACTCATGCCCTTCGGCTTTCCGATATGGACAGGCTTCTTGAATATTTTAGTCGCAATTTCTTCAATGCCGGCAAGGTTGCAGCAGCCACCCGTAAGGACGATACCGCCATCGATGACCGTATCGAGGTGGTGCTTTTCCAAATCCTTAGCCAAAAGCTTGAAGATTTCTGCAACGCGAGCAGTAATAATTTGAGCCAAAAGCTTACGAGAACAAAGAACTTCTCCACGGTCGCCCACACCAGGGACCGGGAAGGTTTCATCTTCAATCAAATTGTTGAGCGAGCAGGTGCCGTACTTTTTCTTGAGTTCTTCAGCCTTCGAAAGCGAGACCGGAACCTTGAGGCACTTGCTAATGTCACTAGTAATAATGTTGCCTGCAATGTCGAGCGAAGCCGTGTAACGCACGGAATCCTTGACAAAGACAGCGACGTCGGCAGAACCGGCACCGATATCGATCAGCGCCACACCGAGTTCACGTTCGTCATTAGACAAGACAGCAGATGCAGCGGCAAGCGGTTCAAGCACAAAGCCTGCCACATTGAGGCCAGCGCGATTCACGCACTTGGCAATATCCTGGAGAGCGTTCGGGCGTGAGGTAACCACCTGAACTTCAACTCCGAGGCGACGGCCAGAATAGCCTTTCGGATTGCGAATACCCGTTTCGTCATCCAGCGTATATTCACCCGGAAAAATATGGATGATTTCGCCCGCCTTGTCCGGCAGCGTACTTGCCTGTCTCTGGACGTTGATGATATCTTCTTCACGGACTTCGTTCGTCGGAAGCGTCACAAGACCTTTGTAGCTGAACGAAGACACATGCTTACCCGCAATGCCCACATAGACATCGCGCACATCGACTCCAGCAATCGATTCCAGCGTATGAACGGCCTTCTGCAATGTTTCCACAACGGAATCGTATTCATCAGACGATTCAAGCGGAAAGTCACCGCATTCTACCACTCGGACGGAATCCCCTTCCGAGATGCCAACGAACAAATTCACTTTCGAGGCGCCAATATCAAGCCCGAAAATGTAGTCCTCTTTTTTGACTATTTGCTTATTGTCATCCATTGATACACCTCTTATCAAAGTTTTTTATATACGCAAATCCATGAAATCTCATATCTACCTCGCCAGCGCAAAGGAGGTCTCTCCGAAAGCCCTTTCCGACAGCATTGTACAAAGTAAACAAATCCTTATCCCAGTTCGATTCCGGGAACATCACGCGGAACCCGGCATCCTTAAAGAACACTTCATAAGCCCTATCTTGCTCGGACCAGCCCACCTGCGATACACGATCGTAAAGGGACTTATCTTCCTTGCGCATCGCCGACAAAAACTGAGCCACCTGTTTCAACTTCCCTACAGATTCGTTTTCAAGAATCGGCAAGTGTAGTGCCGTCATCATCGACATGGGAAGCGAAAGACCTCTTTCGGAATACACAGTTCCTTTGCCATCTTCAAGCACAGAAAGAATCGGAGACGCTTCCTGGAGCTTGATGTATAGCGACGACGGGAACTTGCTTTCCACTTCTGCCGAATGGATCAGCGGAATCTGCAAGAGAGACTTCTTTACAGAGTCAGCATCCAGTTCCGACATGAGCATGCCCGTTTCCACCTGGGCGCTCTGCACTACGTCCTCCCACGAAAGCATACGATTACCTTCGATTTCGATGTACTGCAAGTGCCTGAGTTCAAGCGGATTGATTTGATGCAGATAGAAACGACTTTGCCACAGCGCGACGGTAGCAACGACAACGAGCAAAGCAAAAAACCAGCCCTTGCGTTTGTACCAACGAACAGTTTTAGCAACACGCATGCGCCTCATACGGGAGCGCTTGCGTCTACGCTTGCGTTCGTTGTATCCGATCCGTCGACCGAACATTGTTGTTTCTTCTAAAGTCAAATGCTCTTCTCCAAAATCGTCTGACCTAGCTTCCAAATGTTACCGGCACCCATCAGAACAATCACGTCGTTCGGCTTAAGCAAATCCTTGCAAACCGGAATCAAGTTGTTCACATCGCCAATGAAGCGAGCATCGCGGTGACCACGGTCAGCGGCGCTGTTGGCTACCATCGCCCCGGTCACACCTTCAATCGGCTTTTCGCGGGACGGATAGATGTCGGTCACCAAGAGCACATCGCAGTTCGAGAAAGCACTACCAAATGCTTCGTGCTGGTCGCGGGTACGCGTAAACAAGTGCGGCTGGAAAGCGACAATGATGCGCTTGTCCGGGAACGCTTCGCGGAAACCAAGGAGTGTAGCAGTCGCTTCAGTCGGGTGGTGGGCATAGTCATCAAAGACCATGACGCCATTCTTTTCACCGATGAATTCAAAGCGGCGCTTGACGCCTTCGAACGCAGCCACAGCCTTGCGGGCAACTTCAATCGAAATACCTTCTTCGACAGCGAGGGCTACAGCAGCCGTCGCATTCAGCACGTTGTGGCGGCCAGGAATCTGAAGTTTGAACTGTCCGAGGCTCTTACCATCGCAAACAATTTCAAACTGCGGGTAACCCTTCACGAACGTGAGATTTTCAACGCGGTACTTAGCCTGGCGAGTAAAGCCGTATGTAATCACCGGCTTCTTGAGGTGCGACAGAATCTGCTGCACGTTCGGGTCGTCGAGGCATACAATTACCTGACCGTAGAACGGAATCTTGTTTGCAAACTGAGTGAATGCATCCTTGATGGCATCGATGTTCTCGTACGTATCGAGATGGTCGGCATCAATGTTCGTGATGATAGCCGAAGAAGGCATCATCGAAAGGAAGCTGCGGTCAAATTCGTCACTTTCGGCAATGAGGTAGTCGCCATGGCCCACTTTGGCACCACTGCACTTACCCTTCACAATGCCACCCACGATAATCGTCGGGTCAAGTCCGGCTTCTTCCCAAATGGCGCCAACGATAGACGTCGTCGTGGTCTTGCCATGTGTACCGGCAATGGAAAGCGTGTACTTGAGGCGCATCAGTTCACCGAGCATTTCTGCGCGGCGGATCACCGGAATGCGGCGGGCACGAGCCTCAACAAGTTCCGGATTGTCAAACGGAATGGCAGAGGAATAAACGACCAAGTCCGCATCTACGACATTCTTTGCTTCGTGCTTCGGATCAATACGGATGCCAAGGCCTTTCAAATAGTCAATGACAGCACCCTCGCCCATATCGGAACCCGTCACCACAAATCCGTTTTCATGGAGCACTTCGGCAATACCGGACATACCGGCACCACCGATACCCACAAAATGAAGGCGACGAACACGTTTACAATCATTAATCTGCATTACGTTCTCTCCATATCCAGGATAATTTTTGCAATCTGGTCAGCGGCATCGGGCATGCCAAGCGATTTAGCGGCTTCGCCCATCTTCTCCAGACGTTCAGAATCGTACAGGAGAGATTCCACCTTGTTCCAAAGATCATTCGGTTCATCATCAAGTTCCACAAGCGCTGCGCCAGCCTTTTCGACTACGCGGGCATTGTGTTCCTGATGGTTTGCAGTCGCATGCGGGTACGGGAGCAAAATAGACGGCTTGCCAAAAGCAAGGATTTCTGCAAGTCCCGATGCGCCGGCGCGGCTAATAATCAAGTCGGCATGTTTCATGTAAGCATAGATGTTGTCCAAGAAGCCACGGACAGCGACATTCGGCAAAATGCCAAGGCGGTTGTTGATGTCATCGACATTCTTTACGCCCACCTGCCAAACCACGCTAATATCTTCGTGGGCGGCAATGCGGTCAATACTTTCTTCAATCTTGTTGTTGATGCCAGAAGCGCCCTGAGAGCCACCGACAATAAACACAGCCTTACGGCCTTCACGGAATTCCACCGGACGTGCCAAGGAATCCGCAGTAGGCAAGTCACGAATCGGGTTGCCGAGAATGCGAGTTTTTTCGATCGGGAATCCCTTCATTGCTTCTTCGGAGGTCACAAAGACCGTCTTTGCATAACGGGCACCGACCTTGTTGGCAATACCTGCCACAGCGTTCTGTTCCTGCAAATAGACCGGAATACCCATAGAACCTGCAGCAAGCACAATCGGAAGCGAAACATAGCCACCCGTTGCAATCACGACATCCGGTGCAACCTTCTTTACAACGCTCTTTGCACGGATCAAGGACTTCGTCAAGTTGAACGGCAAAGCCAAATTCTTGAGGAACGGTCCACGATGCAGAGGAACTGCCGAAATGTATTCGTATGGCCAGTTCTTTGCCACAAGGCGTTCTTCCATAGAATCCTTACGACCAGCAAAAGTAATCTGGGTGACACCCATCTTCTTCAAACTCTCGGCAATAGCCACTGCCGGGAAAATATGGCCACCAGTGCCACCGCAAACAAAGAGGAACTTTTTCATATAGAACTCCTTCTTGTCCTAAAACTCATAAAGGAACTCGCATCAAACGAAACCGTGTTGTTCATATAAGGTTCACGAATGCTCCGGCCACTCGTCGGGCGAGAAATATTCAACATAATTCCAATAAAAGCAGACGACATCAACAGATTCGTACCGCCAAAACTCAAGAACGGAAGCGGCTGACCCGTCGTCGGGAAAAGCCCTACACACACGCAAACGTGAATGGCAAAATTCAAGAAAAGCGAAGTCGTGAGCGCCACTGCCATGTACCTGCCAAATCGGGTCGTCGAAGCTTTTGCAATATTGAAGCCCTGCGAGAAAAGTATTGCAAAAGCGACAAGCACGAGGAACGTTACCACAAATCCAAATTCTTCACCAATGGCAGCATAAACCACGTCCTTGTGGGCTTCGGGCAAATAGCCGAGTTTCTGTTCACCCATGCCTGCACCCGTTCCAAAAAGACCGCCATTGCCAAGCGCTTCAAGAGAATGTTCCAACTGGCGCTTCGATTCCTTCATAGTTCCATCATCGCCCGAGAAGAACGCCTTAATGCGCGTGCTTGTATGCGCCTTGCAAAGCAATACGATAAGTCCCAGCGGAATAGAAGCACCCAAACCCGAAAACAAATATTTATAGTTTGCCCCTGCAATAAAGAGCAAGGTGAAAAGCAAAGCTGCAAACATAATAAGCATCGAGAAATTCGGTTGGAGCGCAAGCAAAAGTGCAGAAATTGCAAACGGAACTGCGGGCTGGACAATCGTACACTTGATGGACTTGATTTCGTCCCCTGCATTCGAAAGCTTCGCACAGACCCAGCAGATAAAGCCAAACTTCATAATCTCAGACGGCTGGATGCCGAAAATCCAGCGGGATGCACCCTTCACCTCACCACCCGAAACAATAGCAGCTAGCGTAAGGACTGCACCAACACCAAAGACAACGCGGGACATATCTTTCCAAAGCGCATAATCAATCTTGTAGAACACGCCCATGATAATGACCGATGCCACGACCTTGTAAAGGTGCTTCATGAGGAAGTATTCAGGCGGCAGGTTTTTCGCCAAAGCCACAGGCGTAGACGTCGAATAAACGACTACGATGCCAAAGCACATTAATGCTAATGCGACAAATAGCAAAAGTTTGTTCATTCCTGTGGACTGAGTGTTCGACATCTTAAATTCTAAAAACCAACCTTAAACCTTGAATACCGGCACCATGTGGAGGAGCGCTTCCACCACCTGTTCCATGTGCATACCGCGACTGCCCTTCACCAAAAGGATATCACCTTCGGCGACAATTTCGCTCAATTCGCTGATGACTTCCGGAACCGTTTCAAAATACTGCACGTTCTTCATGCCGCGAGACTTGGCACCTTCCACGTACTTCTTTGCTTCCTTGCCGACAGCGAGGAGCATATCGAAATTCATTTCAGGCACGAGAGCTCCAATCTGCTTGTGCAAATTGCCACTTTCCTTGCCAAGTTCGAGCATGTCGCCAAGAACTGCAATGCGCTTGCCTTCGACACGCATGTTGCCAAGCGTCTGGAGAGCCATCTTCGTCGAAGACGGGTTAGCATTGTAGCAGTCCGAAATCACCTTGAAGCCGTTAGCGTTCTTGATTTCCATGCGCATGCTTGTGGAGGTAAAGCTAGCCAAAGCCTTAGCGATATCGCCCTTCGGGATGCGGAGAGCCTGACCCACAGCAATTGCTGCGAGAGCGTCATAAAGGTTATGGTCACCAGGGACGTTCAACACAAAATGCGTACGACCGATGTAGAAATCAGCGCAGAGGTTTTCGGTCCACTTGAGCTTTTCAGGCTTCACGACACCACGATGCACACCGAAAGTCACGACCTTGTAATGCTTGGTCGCCTTTACCTTGCAAAGGCGTTCGTCATCGGCATTCACAATCAGCGTGCCGTTTTCCTTGAGACCTGCGACAATGTTAATTTTTTCATTGAACACGCCGTCCAAATCGCCGAGGCGTTCCAAGTGGCTTGCGCCAATGTTCGTAATCACGGCAATATCCGGTTCCGTAGCCAAGGAAAGCGGGCGGATTTCATCCGGACCACTCGTACCCATTTCGACAACGGCAGCTTCGTGGCTGTGCTTCAGCTGGAACAGTGTCATCGGGACACCGATATGGTTGTTGAAGTTACCCTTAGTCGCATGGGTGTTGTACTTCATCGAAAGTACAGCCTTCGTCATTTCCTTCGTCGTCGTCTTGCCGTTACTACCGGTAATAGCGACCTTCTTCAACTTGAAAAATTTCTGATAGCCCTTGGCAAGCTTCAAGAGAGCCTTCGTCGTATCATCGACCGGAGCGTACATCTTGAAATTCGGATCGATAGCGGTTTGGTTTACTACGCTCATCAGAGCTCCATCCTTTTCCATTTGAGGTACAAACTGGTGGGCGTCAAAACGTGCGCCCTTAATCGGCCAAAAGACAACACCTTTGGCACTTTCACGAGAATCCATGCAGAGATTCACCTTGCGTTTCAAGGTACGGGCAGGAACGCCGACAGCTTCGGTTTCCAGAATCTCAAGCATTTGTCCAATAGTCAAATCAAGCTTCAGCATCAGTCATCGCCTTCACCGCGATTTCGCGATCGTCAAAATGATGTTTGGTCTTACCAATGATCTGGTAATCCTCATGACCCTTGCCCGCAATCACAAGCCAGTCACCGCTCTTGAGTTCTGCACAAGCGCGGTTGATAGCTTCTTCGCGGTTTTCGACCACTTCAAACTTGTCCGTCGTCATGCCGGCGCGAACGTCAGCGATGATGTCAGCAGGCTTTTCGGTGCGCGGATTGTCCGACGTGAGCCAAGCCTTGTCCGCAATGCGTTCGGCAATGCCACCCATAATCGGGCGCTTCGTCTTGTCACGGTCACCACCGCAGCCAAACACGGTCGAAAGCTTGCCGCGGCAGAGGCTACGGGCCACATTCAACACGCGTTCAAGAGCATCCGGCGTGTGGGCATAGTCCACAATCACATGCTTGCCGTCCTTGCTCCAGACCTTTTCAAAGCGACCCGGAACACGAACAGCTGCAATCGCCTTGCGCATGGCATCTTCAGGCACGCAGAGAGCATGAGCCCAGGCAAGCACCAGGAGCAAATTGTCCACGTTAAAGTCGCCGCAGAGCGGAGTTTCAAACTTTTCCGTCGCAATCATCGGGAGCGCAAATTCGAGACCGTCTTCGGTGCTCTTGATTTCGCCAAACGGCTTCACATCAGCCTTAGCCTTGCCAAGTCTCGATACAGCCACCTTGCGGCAGTCCAGCACGTTAAAGAGCTTTTCGCCATGAGCATCGTCAATGTTGATGACAGCCACGCCATTTTCTGCGAGGTACTTCGTAAAGAGCAACTTCTTTGCTTCGAAGTAGGCGTCCATCGTCTTGTGGTAATCGAGATGGTCCTGCGTCAAGTTGCTAAAAAGACCGCTTCTGAACTTGATACCAGCAACACGACCTTGGTGGAGAGAATGCGAAGACGCTTCCATCACGAGGTCGGTGCAGCCTTCAGCCACAGCGCGAGATGCAAATTCATAAAGGTCCAAAAGACCCGGAGTCGTAAGCGAAGCCGGCACAGACTTGTCGCCAATCTTATTCTTGATGGTACCGAGCAGAGCCGTCTTGCGGCCTTCCGCTTCGAGCATCGCATTCATAAGGAACGCACTTGTCGTCTTGCCGTTCGTGCCCGTAATGGCATGGCAAATAAGCTTGCTGAACGGATCCTTGTAGAAAATCTTAGCAGCTTCGAGGCGAGCCAGCTTCACATCTGGTACCTGGATCCACTTGGACGTCAGTCCTTCGGGAGCCATAGTCTCGCCAACAACAGCAACGGCACCCGCCGCAATGGCACTGCGGGCAAAAACCTCGTAGCCATCCGCCGGAATGGAGAAGAACAAATTCCCCGGTTTCACACGGCGGGAATCATCACAAAGCCCCGTCACGGACAACTTTTGCATCAGTCCTTCCGAAATCATCAGCTTTTCTCCTTTAAGGTCAGTTTGCAAATCGCACCTTTCTGCAAGGCTTCTTCTGCCTTGGGTTCCTGAGCGACAACGCGGCCTTTTCCTGTATATTCAACATTCATGCGGATGTTCCCCATCACTTCGAGAGCATCCTTCAACGATAAACCCTTCAAATCCGGCATTTTCTTTGCCACGGCATCGCCGAGCAAAAGCGTCTTGCCATTGACAAGTCCTCCGTCCATGCGTTCCGAAATCACACGGAGTCCCTTGCCTTCAAAGCGAACCGGGCACTTATTCCTCTTTGCGAAATCCTTAGCCGCAGACACCATCATCCCGGAAAAGTCCTTATCGCACGGAGAACCAAGCTTGACCTGTTTCAAATTATGAGCGAGCGGCGAAATTGCCGGGTGGTAGTAAATCCCTTCCATGATGCGGCGGAAAATCGGACCTGCAGTAAGACCACCCACAGTCTTTCCATGCGGTTCATCCACAAGCACAAGGCATACATAACGCGTATCTTCGAACGGAGCAAGCCCGATAAACGAAGCCACCTGCAAATTGCGATCGTAAGAGCGAGTTTCCTTATTGTACTTTTCAGCCGTACCCGTCTTGCCGCCAAACAACACGTCGGTAAGTTTCTGCGAAGCCACCTTCTTTGCCGTACCGCTATTCACCACACGATAGAGCATTTTACGGATGGTTGCAGCCGTCTTTTCAGAAATCACACGGCGAAGTTCCATCGGTTCAATCTTTTTCACGACTTCACCCTTGGAGTTACGCCATTCCTTCACAATTTGCGGGCGCATGAGCTTGCCGCCGTTTGCAATAGCCGAATAAGCCATCACCATCTGGATCGGCGTCACAGAAACAGCATGACCAAAGCCCATCGTCTTGAGCGTTCTATCGTCGCGAGTAAGTTCAGCCGGCTTCAAAAGTCTTCCACTTTCTTCGCCAATGTAGTTGTCAAAAGCCCTTTCGCCAATGCCAAAAGCACGAGCCATTCTGTACATACGCATAGCCCCCACTTCAGAGGCAATCTTTGCAAACACAATATTCGAGGACTGCACCATCGCTTCGCTCATGTCCATATCGCCATAGATATGGGTATCGCAAATTCTTTCGGACTTCGGGTTCCATTTCCAGCATTTGCCTTCGTTGGCATAAACCTTCTGCGGACTGACAACATGGTTTTCAAGAGCGGCCGCAGCCGTAATCACCTTGAACGTTGAACCCGGTTCATACGACAACGAAACAATTTCATTCTTTGCAGCGCGATCGACACCCTGATTCTTGGAATTCGGGTCAAATGTCGGGTAGCTCGCCATCGCAAGGATTTCGCCCGTATACGGATCCACGACAACAGCACTTGCGTTTTTCGCCGAGAATTCAGCGACACCGTCCTTCAAAGCCTTCTCTACAATTTCCTGCATGTTGCGGTCAATCGTCAGCACGAGATCCAATCCTGTCCTGGCTTCAATCACATTCTTAGAACGGTTGTAGACCTCTTTCTGGTGCGCATCCTGGACACTTACGCGAATGCCTTCGTCACCACGGAGACTATCGTTGTAAATCTGTTCCATGCCCATGCTACCCGAGCCATTATAGCCCACCTTGCCCACAATCTGCGATGCAAGGGTCCCCTGCAAGAACAAACGGCTATAGCCCAGATTATCACTCGTATCGCGCATGCTTTCGGCAAACACGACTCCGTTTCTATCCATAATAGAGCCACGTTCCGCATACAAGTTCTTTGTACGCGTCACAATCGACCTCGTAGTCGCCTGGTAAACACCACGGTTCATCACCTGGATGTCAAACGTCTGCAAAATCAGCCCGCCCACAACGCAAAGCACAAAAACCTTCAAGAGAAGCAGAGGATCCCAATTTCGCTTATTCATGCGAACCCTCCGTTATCATGATTTTTACCGGAACTTCATTCAATCCAAGTCCCGTCTTTTCTGCAAACTTTGCAAGATGGTTAATCGAAGTGAGCTTGTTGATTTCGAAATCCTTCAAAAGGATTTCACGCTTGAGCAAGCTAGACTTCTCCCTCAAGCCGTAATAATTACCATAAAGGCGGTTGATACTATTCTGCATGTACACCGGGCACATGCAAGCCACAGTCACCATGAAAACCAACAGAAGCACAAGCCCCATAATAACGTTCTTCCCGGACTTTACGGGTTCATTCTGCACATTATCGATCATACTCTTTCATAGATCCTTAACTTCGCAGAACGAGCCCGGCTGTTCCTGTTGATTTCTTCGGCCGAGGGCAAAATCGGCTTACGGTTCACTTTCTTCAAACGCTGGTGGTTGCCACCGCACATGCAAACCGGCAAGTTTTCCGGGCAAATGCATGCTTTTTCAAATTCAGCCGCCGTTTCCTTGACACAGCGGTCTTCGACAGAGTGGTAGCTCATCACGACCAAGCGACCGCCCACCTTGAGACAATTGACTGCGGCACGGAGGCTATCTTCAATCTGCTTGAGTTCGCCGTTCACTTCCATGCGGACAGCCTGGAATATGCGGGCAAGCAAACTATTGGCATCACGGCGCTTATCCGGGAATACGGCTTCGACAACAGCCTTGATATCGCTCGGGAGCACTTCGCGACCTTCGGTGGTAATTTCTCCCACTTTTTCCTTGATGCGAGTGGCAAGCTTGAACGCACGATCCATATCGGCATTTTTGCGGAGAGCGGCTGCAAAATCATCTTCGCTCACAGAGCGGAGCCATTCCTGCGCAGAGACGCTTTCACGACGGTCCATGCGGAGATCGAGCGGATTATCGCCTACAAACGTAAAACCACGGCTAGAGTCATCTACCTGATGGCTGCTGATGCCGAGATCGTAAAGGACACCGTCGAGTGTATTCGGTTCAATTTCGTTTCCGAGTTCGCTAAACGGAACCGGATGGACAATAAACTTGGGGAGAACGCCTGCAAGGCGCTTCGTTGCAAACTGGACCGCTTCATCGTCGCGGTCAAACGCGTGGAGCGTACCATCAGAATCCAGCTTTTGGGCAATAGCGTAAGAATGGCCGCCACCGCCAAGTGTGCAGTCCGAATAGGTGCCGTTCGGCTTGATATTCAAGCCTTCAAGGCATTCCTTGAGCATCACCGGATCGTGATAGAATTCTCTCCCTTGAACTCCAGCGACCGCAGCTTCCGAAATTTCATTTACATGTACTGACTTGCGGAGATTGTTATCTGCCATTATCCCCCTCCGTCAAGCCACCACCATAGAACGCGGCAGAGAAAGCATCGATTGCTTCATTTGTCTGCAAACCATACTTTTCGTTATAGCGTTCAGGATTCCATAATTCGAGAGCTTTACCGCGAGCCGTAACATAAAGAACTTCGTCTTTAAGGCCGGCATACTCCAGTAAAATTTTGGGGAGTAAAATGCGATTCTGGCCATCCATCTCCACAACTGTGGGGCAGAGGCCTCTCCGAACTAAGTCGGCTTGACGGCGGTCGGACCAGCTGTCCAAGTCCGCCATAAATTTCTCAAACTCAGGAAGAACAAACAACCGGAGGGTGCGGTCCGGGCCACGGGTGACCACGAACTCATTCCCTTCGGACGCCGAAAGCTGACGACGGAATTCCCTAGGGAAGGAGGTCCTTCCCTTTCCATCGATAGCCGTTTGGGCTTGTCCTATGAAAGAAGTGAAATTCATATTATTTGACACATTTTACCACAACACATATCACACGTGGAAAATATACCCACTTTCAACCACACTGGCAATACAAAACCGAAACCGAGATTAAAAAAAACATACTTTTTGGCTTTGTTAAGAAAATTTTTACATAAATTTTCATTCCTCCCAGCAATTTTCAGCCGACGCAAGGTAATATTTGCGTAAGATTTTTGTTACAAGCGGTAAGGGTAAGTGATTAGTGGTTAGTAGACAGTAGGAAGCAAACAGAGGATGACAAGGCGCTATTTTCTAAATTTTCTAGTAACTACTAACTACTAACTATTAACTAGTAACTAAGTTTCCATGCTTCTCCGTGTTCCAGAATTCTACGATTCGTTCCATTGCATTGCCGGCAAATGCACCGACACCTGTTGCATCGGTTGGGAAATCGACATCGATGACGAGAGCGCCAAGCGCTACGCCAAAGTTCAAGGCGAATTCGGCAAAAGGCTCCAGCAGAACATCGAAGACGGACATTTCAAACTGATCCCCGGCGACCGTTGCCCATTTTTAAGAGAAGACGGACTCTGCGACATGATTTGCCACCTCGGTGAATCTAGTTTGTGCGACATCTGCCGTGAGCACCCTCGATTTGTGGAAGTCTACGGAGACATCATGGAAAAGGGCGTTGGACTCTGCTGCGAAGAAGCCGTACGCTTACTGCTAGAGAGCAAAGGTTCCGCCACCTCGCCCATTGCGTTTGTCGAACGCGAAATCGACGAAATTCCAGACGAGATCCCCGATGACGCCATCGAAGCTCGCGACGCTATTTTCGAAGAACGAGAACATTTATTCAAAATACTTGCCGACCACAGCAAGCCACTGAACAAACGACTCGTCAAACTGCTCGACTACGCCATCGAAACAAGCGGTTTCGAATTTCCAGAAACACGCCCATCCGAAATCAATGCCACCGATAAAATTTCGGACAACGCCCACCAGACGTGGATCGAGATCCTCGGCAAAGGCGAAAGTTACGGCCCCGCATGGGACACCGCATACAAGCAGCTAAAAGAAAACGGTTGGGCAAAAATCGCCCGCCAAGATTCGCCTCATCCACTTTTCACAGACAGCGATGGCGAAAAAATCATCGCCTACTTGCTATTCCGCTACTATGAAAAAAGCCTGTTCGACGGCAACAGCCTCACCAAAGTCGAGTTCGCCATTTACTTCTGGGTGATGGTGCAAAAGTTCCAAGCCACCAAAATCGACGCCATCAAATTGCTCAGCAAGCAAACCGAATATTCCGAAGAAATCATGGAACTTTTCGAGCAGGAATTCATGGAAAATCCAGCATTTTTCCCCGACAGCATCAAGAAGATATTAATGGAATAGACGAGGGGCGGCAAAACCTTTCAAAAAACGCAATTTTTACATTATTTTTCCCGTTTTTTGACAGAAATCACAATCCATCCCTTTATTTTTTGGTATTTTACAACTGTTTAAAAGGGATCCCCTTCAGGATCAACGAAAAACGTTTTTAGGAGTATGTGTATGCTTAGTCGCATTTTCAGTTTGGTAGCTTTTGTAGCCGTCATGGGTTTTGCGCAGTTCGCACCGGAGCCGCAGGTTGCCGATATCAAATTGATGATGGATTCCACAACGAATCAGCCCATGAAGATGGACTTTTCCAAGCATCTTTCGGGCATCAGTGATCCGGGCATTATTTTCGCCCACTTCAGCAACCGCCCGCTGCTCATCTATTACTTCAGCCCGAAGTGCCCGCACTGCCAAAAGCACTTCCCCGAGATCCAAAATCTCATCAAGGAATATGAATCCAAGGGACTCACCGGCATTGCTATTGGTTTAAACGGCGGCATCAAGAAGAACGACATCCGTTTGTTCATCGACCAGTACCACGCGGTCATTCCGGTATTCCAGGACACCGACAGCAAGTTCGGACCGGCTTACGGCACGGGCTACATCCCGGTGGTCTACCTCGTGCAGAAGGACGGCACGTTCTACCGCTACGAAACACTCAACGAAGCGAACATGAACCATTTGCGCGCTACGCTGAACAAGATTTTGAAGAAGTAATTGCCATTCCCGCCTTTGAGCGGGAATCTCCATTTTTAGGCAGCCCCGGCCTCTGTGCCGGGGTCTGTTGTTTTATAGACCGTCGGCGGGAGGCACAAAGCACTCCGTGCTTTGTAGCCTCTGCTACGGCTCGGCAAAGCCCGAGCGAGCTCGGGCGCTGCGCTCGCCTTGCGCAGAGGTCGAACTTGTGTTTTCCTCAACACCAAAAATATAAAAGGTTCGCACGCCTACGGCGCACGAACCTTTTATACCGTCGGCGGGAGTCGAACCCACGACCCGTTGCTTAGAAGGCAACTGCTCTATCCAACTGAGCTACGACGGCGTTTGTGAGCACACAATATAGTAAATAATTTGATTTTTCGTCAATTTTCGCACGAATCAAAACCTATCTCTCCAAAAAATTACGCATTCCCCGTTGCCATTGTAGGAAATTTTATCTACATTTATGCATGAATTCAAATATTTGCATAAAACAAAAGCGTAACATTCGACATTGCACTGCGGATCCAAAGCTCAATGCCGACCGTTGCACGGAGATACAATGAAGATTATCGACATCCTGAAGCAAGACAAGATGAGCCTCTCCTTCGAGGTGTTCCCGCCGAAGAAAGAAACGAGTTTTGAAAACGTTAAAGCAGCTACCGAAGCAATTGCAAAGCTTAACCCCGCATTCATGAGCGTCACATACGGCGCAGGCGGTGGCGTGAGCCAGTACACGCTCGAAATTGCGAAGAATCTCAAGTACAATTTCAACATTCCGATGCTCGCCCACCTCACCTGCATTTCGAGCACCAAGGAAACCATCCACCAGCGCATCGAAGACATGAAGGCCGCCGGCATCAAGAACGTGATGGCACTCCGTGGCGACCTCACGCCGGAACTCATTGCAAATGGCCGTGGCGACTGCGACTACCACCACGCTGTGGAACTCATCCGCGAACTCAAGGCCGCTGATGCAGACTTTTGCATTGGCGCTGCCTGCTACCCCGAAAAGCACCCGGAAAGTCCAAACCAAGCCGAAGATATCAAGCACCTCAAGGAAAAGGTCGATGCAGGCGCCGACTTCCTCACGACGCAGATGGTCTTCGACAACAACCTTTTCTTCAGCTTCCTTTACAAGCTCCGCGATGCAGGCGTGAACTGCCCGGTGCTCCCCGGCATCATGCCCATCACGAACGCAAACCAGGTCGATCGCGCCATTAAGCTTTCGGGTTCATTCATGCCGCAACGTTTCAAGTCGCTTGTGGACAAGTTCGGTAGCGATCCGGACGCCATGAAGCAGGCTGGCATCATCTACGCCACCGACCAGATCATCGACCTCTACGCGAACGGCATCACGAACGTCCACGTTTATTCCATGAACAAGCCGGACGTCGCCGAAGGCATCCTCAAGAACGTCTCTGCCATCCTCGGCAAGAACTTCGCAGGGTAAAAACGAGAGAAGCCCGCTTCCGCGAGCCCATTAAATTCAACGAAAAAGACCTGGCTCTCAGCCAGGTCTTTTTGCAATTCTATTTTTTTAACTCTTCGACAGCCTTTTCAGCTTTTTCGCGGAGAGCTCGTATTTTCTTAGCACCCGCCTTCGAAGCGGACCTCACCTTCTTTTCGGCATTGGCCTTGAGCTTCACCTTCACTTCGGGCTTGGATTCCGGCTTCACCTCGGACTTTGTCGGAGGCGGCACAGCCGTGCTGTCGTTCAGCAGAGAGTCAGACGGAGCAGCCACAGTGCCATCGCCTTCGGTGTAATAGCCGAACGGGATGAGTTCCACGCGGCGGTTCTTAGCACGGCCTTCGTCAGAGACGTTATCGGCAACCGGTACGCGAGTGCCAAAGCCAATAGCGCGTAAGCGGTCGGCGGCGATTCCCTTCGATTCCATATAATCCGTCACGGAGTGGGCACGGTCTTCAGAAAGCTTCTGGTTGTAGTCTTCGGTACCCACGATGTCCGTATGACCCTGGACTTCAAGCTTCACTTCCGGAATCTTTTCCAAAAGCGCGATGATGTCGTCCAAGGTCGGGTAACTGGACGTCAAAAGCTTTGCCGAGTCGAATTCAAACTGGATGCCTTTCTTGAGGTAATCCAAGTCTTCCTTGCGGCGCAGCGGGCAGCCACGCTTGTTCACCTGAATTCCCGGGAGCGTATTCGGGCACTTGTCCTTGTAATCGGGCACGCCGTCCTTATCGGTATCGAGCGGGCAGCCATCAGCATCCACGGCAACACCTTGCGGCGTATCCGGGCACTTGTCCGGCCCATCAAAGACTCCGTCCTTGTCGCTGTCGAGCGGGCAACCAACAGAATCCACAGGCAAGCCCTTCGGCGTTTCAGGGCACTGGTCCTTGTAATCTGGGACCGTGTCTTCGTCCGTATCCAGCGGGCAGCCGACAGAATCTACCTTGACGCCCTTCGGCGTATCCGGGCACATATCCTTGTAGTCATAGACGCCATCTTCGTCCGTATCGAACGGGCAACCGACGCTATCCACAGGCACACCCTTCGGCGTATCTGGGCACTTATCGATGCCGTCAAAGACCTTATCTTCGTCCGTATCGATGCCGCAGCCGTCTTCGTCCACGACTATCGGCGGGAACGTTTCCGGACACTTGTCCTTGCGGTTCTTTACGCCATCGTTATCGTCGTCCGTGTCAAAGCCAAACGTCCATGTGAGCTTTGCGATACCGGCAATAAGCGGCTGAGCCACATAGCAGTAGCTTGCGCGGTAGCCATTTTCGCCCTTGTACTTGATCTGGAAATCCTTGCAGTTGTCCATGGCGTCTTTGCGATCATAGCCATCCACAAGGTTACCAATACCAATATCAATACCCGCGGCAAAGTCAATGTTGAAGAACGGAATCTTCACATTGATACCCGGCGTGAGCACCATCGGGTCGGTAATCGGGCTGAACGGATACGCATCATTGCCAAAGCGCATTTCGCCACTGAATTCGAGGAACGGCTGGAAATAATCGTTCACGAGCCAGTTCACGCCAGTGCTATACACGAGTGTATTCGAAGCATCGCCAAAACCGAGCATCAGGCCAAGAGAAGAATTCCAAGTAAGAGGAACTCCCTTCTTGGAGTAATCGACAGAGACAATGCCCGTGAGGCCGAGCATTACGCTGTTTGCCGTGTAGGCATACGTCGGGCCGCCTTCGTTATCGAGGAACCAGGCGTGACGCGGGCGAATACCCATGCCCCTCCAGCCAGTCGGGACCGTCAAATCCACAACGGCGGCAGTTGTCATGTAATCCGGGCCAAACAAATGCGGCGTGCGGTATTTTGCATAGAACTGCAAGTCACCGAGGCCACCCTCGCCCATGTGAGCGCGAATCGCTTCGCCAGAGTAATCCTTTGCGTGGTCGTAGTAAATCGGGAGGCTCACGCCGATATCCAAGTCATCACGGAGGCCAAACGCAAAGTTAAAGTTACCGGCCAAAGCGCCGTCAATGCGGCCCTTTTCCATACGGGCATCCCACACATCGAGTTCCTGGGTACGACCATACTGGTCCGTAAACAAGGCGCCACGGGTGTAGCCCCAGTTATCGGTAGCAATCGTACCGCCAGTCCCTACACGGAAATGGAAAAATCCAAGCGTATTCGCATCTTGCTGGTGGAGGCCGGTTTTACCCCCCAGGAGGCCGGTCTGTGCAAAGACCGCCGCCTGCGCAAGAGCAAGTATAAGGGTAAGTTTTTTCATATTCTAGTACAATTTCTATCAGCGGGTCGGGCACCACCCAGCCCATTTATTTGAACCTTCGCAATAAATGTAAACTGCAAAATTAAATATGCAGGTCTCATCATGATTCGGATTAAACGCTTCGCAATATTCTTCCACAGTTTCTGCTTTCTTATAAACTTGATTTGTCTTTACGTAGTATTCCGTTTGTTCGTAATACCTAAGAGTAGACTCAGTTATATCTTCACCTACATGATTGACAAATTCACAGGCGGAACCTGTAGAATGGTCTTCGCAATATTCTGCCACAGATTGCCACATGCTCTCCAATTTGACGAAAGACTCGGTACCGACATGGCAGATTTTCTTGTCGGTTTCCGTTTGACAATCAATATATACACCACAGTGAGACATACTAGAAGAACTACGCGGATTGTTATGATACCCACCGTAAGTCAAATTTTCACCATGAGTTTCGCAGTACTCATCAGAAGTAATCCACTGATACATGGATGATTCATCCTTGTACGCACAGACATAGGTTACGCTTTCTTTGGTAACAGTTGCATCTTCGTTATCTCTGTTGCAAATCTTGTCGAGAGCAATGTCTGTGGAGGCGTCAACCCACTTACCATCGCCATTTACGACTTCTTTAGCTATAGAGCACTTGAAACTGAGGCTTTCACCATCCTTGAGGGTTTCGCTCTTAATGTCTGTAATATTTTTAGTATCACCTCCATCGGTATCGCAAATACCAAGCTTGGCGTTAAGGTACTCTTTTTCATCAATTACTAGCCAATCTGTGGAGGAAGAACTTGCGGGGATTCCTTCTACGTTATTATTAGAAAGACATCCATAGTATGCGTCACCGACTATAGCGACATCTTTTTCGTTCATTCGATTACTCGTGCAAATTCCAAGCGTTGCGTTTTCATCCAAATCGCTTGCTTTAACCCAAGAGTATCCGCTGGAAACTCCAGAAATGTAGTTACACTTGTATTTTTCCCCTCCGTAAACAGCTACTTTGGTTTGATTTTTCATCTTATCTTCATCGCATTCGCCATAGATATCCTCAAAGGTAGGTTCGTGCCAATCATCTCTCTTGGCACTAGCGACAAACGTCTTCGGATTTTCGCCACTCTTTAACGTTACGTTGACTTCAAAGGCGATGCCGTCGGCGTAGCCACTAGCACGCTTGTAATCGCCATAGTTGCAAAGGACATTAATCCATTTCTGTTTTTCGACTTCTGGCATATTCGAGGCAATTTTACTCTGCACGGTTTCTACAGAATCAGGCTCACAGTAGATGTTGACCCAATCGTTACAAGCGTAAATTATATTATCCTTATAACCATTCAAGAGCAAGAGGACGCTGTTTCTTGTGCTTTCGTTGGTAAAATTACCGTAGTACACCCATTCCTTGGCCCCGCTAGCAGTATTGTTTCTCGCATAGGTAGAACCGTGGTAGCTACACTTTTCGTTGAAGGTCGATTCGCCGAGGTCTTCGTCTTCAACCTTCTGCACTGTAGCCTCGACGCGATCACCCACGCAATATTCATCAACAGTCGTTTCACGCCATTCATGGCTATGGTTACCCCAGTTGTCTGTATATTCAGAATTTTCTTCACAAACATATTCATAACCGGATTCAGTAACCAATTTTTCATTGACATAGCCATAATGGCAAGCCTTTTTAACAATATACACTTCTTGCCAATCAGCAGCGATCCATTCGTATTTTTCCTGTTTATCAAGGTAATCGCACTTATAATAATCGGAACCAGTTTCTGCCTTGACTTCGCCCTTTTCCATCGTAGTTTTTGTACATATTCCATATTCCTCGTCATGACCATCTTTCTGTCTCCATTTGGAGCCATCACATACAAGGGTTATTTTGCTCGTTGTCGTGGCTAGTTCCGCATTTTTGTAGTCGAACAGCTTTTCTTTGCCTTCGTTTACTGTAGCGCTGCATTCACCGAGATAAAGCTTAGAAGACGGATCATTTGCAAGTTCTTCCGGAGTCATGCCACTTGCAGCGCTAGAAGAGGATGCAACAGAGTTCGAAGAGTTCGGAATACCAGGCACAAGAGCATCGCAAGTAGAAGAAGCTGATAGATCACATTCGCACTCATACTCTTGAATTTCCCCGTCAAAGAACGCCGATCCCTTATCTCCTTTATTACGGCCCAAGCATACATTTTCAGTATCTTGCCAGTAGCATTTTCCATTGTCGCATACACAAACGGCATTTTCATCAAGACCTTCAAAGCTATAGAAGAAGGTCGAATTAACTGCGTCAGCATCGCAAACTTGTTCCACCGTTGCAACACCTACAGCCCAAAGTGTTACAGGATACCAAACTTGTTCGTTTTCGATATATTCAAAGTAACGGAAATATCCCCCTTTGACATCAGACTTATACACCTTGCTGCTATAGCCAGACGGATCATTGAAAACCTTTGCGTCTTCGACTTTAAGCTTATAGGCTTCCACAAATCCATTCTGCAAAATCTTGTAATAGACGGCATCCGTACCACTCCAGACATTCGTTTCAGCAGTATAGTCGCCATGCTGCATTTGGTTCCACTTGAAGAAGTTCGCGTCGATAAGCAAAGCGAGGTAATCAACAAAGAACATGCTGTGTTCCTTGCCTGCGTAAGTCGTATTGACGGCGGTGTTAAAGTTGCCGTTTTCGGCAAAGACATTGCGGAAAGCGTTATAGACCGAGTTAAAACCCGGAGTCTTGTCCTTTTGGTCAATGAGGGCCATCACCCACACGATGCTGTTGAAGTTTTCGGCCAGGCCAATCTGATCGGGGGCATAATGTTCGAAAGACGGATATTCTTCGCTGTTTTCCAAATAAAGAGCGTGGGCAAGGTCCTTGTTTGCCTGCTCGTTTGCAACACCAAAACCGTTACCATCGTCAACCAATTTCTTTACGCGGGCTGCCTTGTAGTCGGTCAAGAAGTCGATGACAACCGTATCGGAAGCATCGGACAAGTCTGCATAGGCGTTGTAAATGACATCCGTTGCGTTCGAGCCAAATCCGCCAAAGGCGCCGAAAGCGTTGTTACTCAAGTTCAGCTTGACGCGGAGCTTCACAACCGGGGTCGTAAGGTTCGTGATGTCGAGATCCCCTTCGAGGCGTGCAACCTTGTATTCCACCGCTTTTTCGTTGGTTTCTTCGATTGTCACAAAGGATTTATTGGCAGAGGCGAACAAGTCCTGCATAAACACCTTGCCGCTCGGGGCGAACTTTTCGTCAAGATCCGTCACGGTAAGTTCTGCATTGTCGCCACCCTTGAGGTTCTTCCAGATTTCTTCATAGATGTCGTCAGTTTTTGTTTCCTTGTTGGCCTGCACCGGGAAACGCACGACAACATGCTTCTTGTACACCTTGGCGAGGTTCTCGTTCACGACTGTGAACGGGATTTCCATCTTGGTTTCGGCTTCGCCGCACTTGATGGTCACGGTAATGATAGCCTTTTCGTTGTCACGAACCGTATCGACGATGGCGCAAGACTTGTCTTCTAGTTCTGCATTCCAGCTGCTGTAGGCGTCATTGAACTTGCTGTCGATATCTTCGCCGAACTTGTCTGTTGCAGAGCTCAAGTTCTTGAGGGCGTCATCGACATCCTTCTGGTTCTTAGCAGAGGCGCTACTCAAATTCTTGAGAGCTTCGTCAATTTCGCTCTGGCTCTTGGCAGAGGCGCTGCTGAACTTGGCGTCAATATCCTTGTTGATGGCGTCCATATCGGCATCCTTGCCATCCTTACCATTAGTGCCGTCCTTGCCGTCTTCACCCTTCAGGGATTCAAGCCATTCCTTTTCGGTACCCGTAAAACCGTTATCCTTCGCGATTTCGTAAGCGGACTTACCATTCGTTCCGCTAGATCCGTTCGTTCCGCTGGCTCCATTCGTTCCATCGACACCATCTTTACCATTCGTGCCATTGGTGCCGTTCGTACCGTTTTTGCCGTCGGCACCATCCTTACCATTCGTACCGTCCTTACCATCAGCACCATCCTTACCGTTGGCACCATCTTTACCATTGTGGACAACACCAATCGTATCGCTACCATCGCAAACAATGGCAAAGCCGGACTTATCTTTCAGTTCCTTGGATTCGCAACGGTACTGAATAGCTTCGTGGTCGTTCATGGCGACCCATTCGCCTTCAGAGCACACGTACATCGTAGCCTCGGACTTAACAAAGGCCATGGAGCCTTCGGTCTTTTCACTACAGTCATCGTCATTCAAGGAAGAAACCGTGGTAAACTGGTTGCCATCCTGAGAATACAACAGGTCATCGCCGCAACCGGCGAAATAGAAAGCCATTGCAGAAATTGCAAGACCAAGCTTGATGGATTTATTTTTCATTTTTCTCATTTCCAATTTTTTACATTTTGAAAAACGTGGCAAAATCTAGTTTTTTTGGGCAAATTGTAAAGAGATTCTTGCATAGTCCATTTGGGCGATGGCAAACGAAAAAAATATTAGTAAAAAAGAGTTTTAGACCATTTTAAACACTTTTATACGGAAAAGACCTGGCATTCGCCAGGCCTTTATTTTAGAAGGATCAACTTTACTTTTTCATTTGAAAAAACGTGGCGAAAATTAATTCAAATTTTTCATTTCGTAAAGAGATAAGGTCATAGTCCATTTGGGCTATAGCAAATCCAAAAAGTTTTAGTAACATGGCATTTTTAACCCGATAAAAAGATTTTTCGACACATCCCATCATTTTTTGCGTAAAAAACAGGCTTTTTCCCTCCTTTTAAAAAAAACAGTCGATTTTTTAACTAAGCTTTATGTATATTCAAATCATGGGCATCAACAATGCTCGAAGTTTTTAAAAAAAGGTTAATAATGCTTTCTTATCAAGACGCCTACAAAATTGCAGAATCCGTTCACCAAGGTCAGCAAGACAAGGCCGGTGGCCCATACATCGATTTCCTCCAGAACGTCGCCGACTATCTCAAGAACAAAGGCGAATCCGAAGATGTCCAGGTTCTCGCTATTTTGCAGGATTCCATTACTTCTGCCACTAAAAAGACTCCGGCCGACATGATCAAGATGGGCGTGCCAGCTGATATGGTCGACCTCATCCAAAAGATGACCTACCACAAGAATCAGGCTTGGATTGACGAATACAGCTGCCACCTCATGGAAAAGGGTGTGCCGGCCGAAGACGCCACCTATGACGCCCGCGAAAAGGACTTTGTACGCTTTGTCGAAACACTCAAGGACAATCCGACTGCAGCAAAGGCAAAGAGCGCTATCTTGAACGTGCTCATGGACGACAAGTACATCCACCGCCAGGAACGCCGCGAACTCAAGACGAAGTTCCGCCTCAAGAAGTACAAGGCAGCCATCCAGGCACTTGGTGTGTAATTCAGTATAGAGAACGCCGCACGCGGCTACTGACTAGAGACGAGAGAAATCTCGTCTTTTTCTTTACCTCTCACCTATAAAAAAATCTCGGATGTTCTCCGAGATTTTTTTCGCTTCAAATCGCCAATCCTTACTTCAGGATTACACTTTGGACAAGTCCATCAACACGCACAATATAGGTGCCCGCTTTTTCCAAAGCTATGTTCGCATTTCCAGACGCATCAACATGTTTCGACGCCACAAGATGTCCAAGAGCATCAAAGACCTGGACACGTTTGCCACGCGCTGTCGAAAGCACAATCATACGACCCTGCACCTGAACACGGAAGGAACGCTGCACTAGAGTCTTCAAACTTGTTGCCGAACTCGAAGAGCGCTTCACAGAACTGCTCGATTTAGCCTTACTAGAGCTTGACGATTCAACAACCGAGCTACTCGATTTTGCCTTGCCAGAGCTTGACGATTCAACAACCGAGCTACTCGATGCAGGCTTTGACGAACTGCTAGACGAACGGTCGATCACAACAGAAGAACTGCTCTTCACTACAGAAGACGAAGATGCCACAGAACTCGACGAGAGCGGTTCATAGCTAAACGACATGCCAAGAGTCTCTTCGTCAAACACCGGATAAGTCTCGCTCTTTTTCCAAATATGGCTATTTTCAGCCGTATTGCCGGATGTATTCAGCAAGTCCACAAAATCATCGGATTGCATATATTTTGTGCTAAGCGGATTCGTATAGACATAGAAATTTTGCAAGGTTTCATCTTCCAAAAATGTTTGGATTTGTTGGCAGCTCTTTTCGCGAGAATAAGAGGAATCATAGTAAACAAGCGCCGTAAAATCAGGATAAACCTCATCCGGGCATTTCGGAGAAACGCCTACAGGATTTGCCTTGGATGCATTGACCGGAGCAGCATTATAAACGTTCCTTATAAACTCATTGAGGTCAGAAGAATAAGGTATTCCAGACCTTTCTGGAAAGAATTCATTTATATGCCCATAAAGTCCGCCCGCTTCGCCATCCGTCGTAACCGCACCCCAGTTATAGGCATCGCGGAATTCTTCAGTTGAAAGCAAAGCCACAAGGCCACCACCAATCACCTTTTCACTTTCTCCTAGAACCGTCACCGGGGCCACATTGGCAACCATCTTCAAACGTCCACTCGCATAGCCCGCAAGACCGCCCACAGTGTTATAGTAGGTATCGTCTTTTGACTTTTTCATGGTCACACTGCCCAAATTTATAGACTTCTCAATATTATGGCATGAACCGCAAATTCCACCAGTAGAACCGTCTTTATGATTGACTCCCAAAACCTCTATACGGCCGTAATTGACGACGCGGGCAATCGAATCCTGTGAATTCGCAACAACTCCGCCGACAACGCCTAAGCCAAAAACGTTTCCCTTGTTGACGCAATCAAAGGTATTTCTAGAATCTGCAGCAACACCACCGACCATGAAATCTTCAATCATGCCATAATTTTTAGAAGAATCCGCTAAAACTATTTTCACGTCACCTTCGTTTCTGCTAGAAGAGACATTCGCTCGGCCAGCCACTCCACCAAGCATTATAGTTTTAAGTATCAATGATGTAGAATCAACAAACGTGATAGCACCTGTATTCAAGGAATGATCAAGCTTTACATCCTTAAACACATACGTTCCGGCCGACACACCACCTAAGATGAGCCCACCCTTGAAATCATCCATAGCAATTGCGGTAATATCACCATGGTTTTCACACGAATCAAGGTCAGCATCATCGGCGACAACGCCAGCAACATGAGAAGGAGAGAATAAAGATGCTCTAGGATCAATGCTAATGCCATCATAACTCCCAAGCAACCTGACCGTGATTTTTCCAAAATTCTTGGAACCTTTAATCATACCCCAACCATTGTCAGCCACAAGACCGCCAAGATTCATGTTCCTATAACCAACGTATTCAATATCACCTTCGTTTATGCAATTTAAAATAGAGCCCTTATCACTATTTGACGCAACAATACCAGCAACACGCGTAGACCCGTTCGCCTTTATGTTTCCAAGATTGCGGCTATTGCGAATAATCCCGTCATTGAGGCTTGCAAAACCGGCAACCTCTTCATACGAGCCCGCTGGCACATCAAAATCACTGTAATTGACACAGCTATCAATAATTGAAGCATTATAATTTTGATAGACAAAGCCTGCGACCGTGCGCAAATTTTCGCCATTTTCAAGGACCGCTCTCCGAAGAGACGAATTCAGAATTTCTCCGCGATTCAACTGAGCAAAAGCCCCGTACCCTCCCTTGAGAAGAGAATTGACGAGATGCAAATTCTTGATCTGACCATAATTGTCTCTAAACAAGGAACCGTTCAATCCGTATATCTTATGGTTGTTGCCATCAAAAACACGTTTAACATATCGGCCAAACTCGCCTAACGTTTTCAGTTCGCGCGTCATCACCGATAACGAATCCTTGCCCATGACAATATCATTGACCAAAGCCGCCCTAGTTGTATAATTAGCGCCTTTCGACAAATACCAAGCCAATTCCGACGGCGTGAAAATCGCCCAGTTGAGCGACGTGTCCAGATGCATGCGCAGTTTGGGGATGCTCAGCTCGCCATTCCAGCCAATGACTGTCGGATCAGGACGGTACACGACCAAAGAAGGATCCTTAATCGTCTTGGAATACTTGGCATAAATAGTAGCGGGACCATTGAACACAGTCGATTTCGAAACCGTTTTACCCGTAGAATCGACCCAGCCTTCAAAATAGCGACCTTTCGTAGAATATGCCGGAGGCAAGTCTACAAGATGTCCCTTGTAATCCGTAAATCCATAAGACACAAAAAGGCTATCGTCTAGATCAATCCTAAAAAGCGGCAAATGCGAAGAATCACTAAAGTGCGGATAACCGCCATCGAAACTCCAGTCCAACCTTGAATAACGGCCCTCTTCATACATAATCCGCCCCTTAGCCTCGTCTCTCAGGGCTTCGTTCAACTTGTCCACAAATTCAGCCGATTGCATTTCTTTTGTCGATAGAGCAAAGGACTCTAAAACCGATCCTTCCTTTTCTTGGAGCGCCACAATTTCAACAGACGGAAGCAAAGTCGAATCGTAAGCCGAAGTGACAATCCGGCCAGAGTTGACTGCGGCAATTCCTCCAATCAAGTCCGTCGCTGAAGCGGATGTATAAGAATATGACGAAATTACCAAGTCCTTGTTTCTTCCGCAAATTCCACCGACAGAATCCCCCGCCAAAACACCGCGGTTGATTGACTGGCGAATACTGCTGGTATTCATGCCTGCGATACCGCCGACGCATTTTCCCTTCACTTCGCCTTCATTGACGCTAAAATAGATAGCCCCGCCATCTCCGACAATTCCACCGGCATAATTACCCTCCACGCTCCCCTTATTAGTGCACCAACTGATATCCGTACCACGTACAACGATACCCGTACCATTTCCAATAATACCCCCTGCATTTCGTCCGCCATAAATGCTCCCTGTATTTTCGCAATAGTAGGCATGTTTTCCATTCCCCGAAATGCCCCCCGCATCGCCATAATCAATTGAAACCGAACCAGAGTTACTGCAATGGACCACGAATGCCTTAGCAAATCCCACAATTCCACCAGCTTCACTTGATTGATTAGTCGATTGAGACTTAGAAACAATTTTTCCCGTATTCGAACAATAAGAAACCGAATCTACAAGTACGGTAGTCCCAGGCGACGTTATGAAACCAACAACGCCACCTATCGTCTGATCAGAATCAAAATGAACCTCAATGTCACTTGCATTAGAGCAACTGTCGATGAGCCCATCCATCCGCCCAACTACATTGCCAATAGTCACATGGTCAACACCCACATAGCCCTCATCACCCATCTTCCTTGGAAGAGCCTCAAACTTAATCAAGCCTCCACGGGTATGCACATTGTGAATAATGGAAGAAGACGTAAATCCAACAAGGGCAGCCCCATAAAAAGAACTAACATAAGCGTTCGAATCAGCCCCAAAAGAAGCGCCGTAATTGGCTATCGTCACATTTTTAAAGAATCCATTATCCACAAATCCAAACAATCCAAAAACAGAATCCTTTTTAGACGCTAGATTAAGTCCATAAATTGTGTGGTTCTTGCCATCAAAGAGCAACGCGTCAATAAAGCCTTCCGCATTTCCAATAGGCTCCCAAGGAAATTCCGAGACAGAAGACATGTCACTCCCAAAAACGATGTCGTTGTCTAGCACGATACAGCCCCGCCAAGGCTCTTTGACCGTCGGTTCCTTGGCATTTTCATCCGCATCGGGATCTTCAGCAGGATCTTCGGACGGAGTTTCCACGAAATTTATCATTTTCGCAAGACCCGCCAACTGTTCCGGCGTGGAAATATGGTAAAGCGGAAATGTAACATCGATAATTTCATTATTGCCCGCTTCAATTTGTAAAACGGTATCGCGAGCCTCAGGCACCGTAGCACTACCGTCCCAGGCGGCAAATGCAAAAGAAGCCCCCAAACACGACATTGCAAAATAAAACGAGGTCAAAGAATAGACCGATTTACCTTTATCAAACACAGCATCCTCCTTTTTATGGACTAAATAATAATTTGTATTGGAAAATCTGACAACCTTTTTTGCATTTTATCACTCTATAACGACCCTTAAAATCTTTTTATGACCACCGATATAGCCGAACGGAACGGATTTTGCTATTTTTACAGCGTAATTTTTACATGGGTTCACGCCCAGGAATAACCCCTAAAAAGGAACACAACAATGGCAAATAAAGTCTATAACTTTAGCGCAGGACCGTCGGTCTTGCCGGAACAGGCACTCAAGGAAGCATCTGCTGCATGCATCGACTTCGAAAACAGCGGCATCAGTATCCTCTCCATGAGTCACCGTTCAAAGCCGATTGAAAACATGTTCGCCCAGACGGAACAGTACCTCCGTGAATTGATGGGCATCCCGGAAGATTACGACATCGTGTTCCTCGGTGGTGGTTGCTCACTTTTGTTCTGCATGCTCCCGATGAACTTCCTCGACCAGAACGCTACGGCCGACTATGCTTTGACCGGCGTTTGGGCAAACAAGGCTTACAAGGAAGCTAAGCAGTTCGGTAACGCTCTCGCCGCTTGCGACACCAAGTCTGAAACTTACAGCCGCATCGACAAGAACTTGAAGCTCAGCGACAACGCTAGCTACCTCCACGTGACCGCCAACAACACAATCTACGGTACGGAATGGCACAACTTCCCGAAGCCGAAGTCCGGCTTCCTCATGGCTGACGTGAGCTCCGACTTCCTCGCCCGCAAGATCAACGTGTCTGACTTCGGTGTCGTCTATGGCGGCGCTCAGAAGAACATCAGCTGCGCTGGCGTGACTGTCACGATCATCAAGAAGGGCCTCCTCGGCAAGGTAAACCGCACCATCCCGACCATGCTCAACTTCCAGACCCACATCGACGCTGCCAACATGTTCAACACTCCTCCGGTCTTTGCCGTGTACGTGATGAACCGCACCCTCAAGTGGCTCAAGGATTTCGGTGGCGTGGACGCTATCGAAAAGGTGAACCGCAGCAAGGC
This sequence comes from Fibrobacter sp. UWB13, assembly GCF_900177805.1. NCBI lineage: Bacteria > Pseudomonadati > Fibrobacterota > Fibrobacteria > Fibrobacterales > Fibrobacteraceae > Fibrobacter > Fibrobacter sp. UWB13. Next base: position 108,474 of record NZ_FXAX01000003.1, read on the forward strand.
TGCTCTCCTCTACAGCGCACTCGACAACTCCAAAGTGTTCGTCGGTACGGCTGCTAAGGAAGACCGTTCTATCATGAACGTTCCGTTCGTATTCAACAAGGACGTCGTTGCAGCTGACAAGGCTGACGATCTCGCCAAGGAATTCCTTGAATTCGCTAAGGCTCGTGGCCTCCAGCAGCTCAAGGGTCACCGTTCTGTCGGCGGCTTCCGCGCTTCTATCTACAACGCCATGCCGGTCGAAGGCGTGCAGGCTCTCGTTGACTGCCTCGGCGACTTCGAAAAGAAAGTTCTTGGCTAATTAACCGCGCAATGCATTTGAGAAGGTCCCGGCCTATGGCCGGGGCTTTTTCGTTTACAATCGTCATCCCGTCGCAAACGTAGTTACGAGAAATAATGGATCCCCTATGCTTCGCTTCGAGGATGACTGGTCATGACAAAAGAAGAACCTCCTCATGGAGTATGAGGAGGTCCTATTTTTTGTGTTAGGAGTACGCCATTACGGCGCCTTGGAGGAGGATTTCGTGGCACGTATGTCCCCGTGCCGGGTGTTTCACAAGGTCCCAACAACCAAACACGACCTTGCAAAACTTGCGAGATAAGTTTAGAACCTTCTTTTTGTTCTCAAAATTACTAACCCATATGCACCCAAAGGCTTTCACTTTCTCGTTTTTACATGAATAAAGATACTCTTTTAAATAGCGAATGTCAATAGAAAACCCCATTTTTTTAACATAATTTTGCAAAATATCACATTCAGCCCGCTCCCAAAATGTTCTCAAATTTTTAGCAAAGTTTTCAAAAAGTACAAAAACAGAGAAAAAGACCAATAAAATTCTGTTTTTGACTAAAAAAGGAGATTCCCGCTCAAGGCGAGAACGACATGCAAGGCGGGAACACCGCACAAAAAAAGCCGGAACTAGTCCGGCAAAATAAAATCGAGAACAACGATTTAGAAAGGGCGGTTAATTGTCCGCAGGCTTCTTTGCAAATTTATTTGTAATATCAGGTACGATATCCATAATCTTAGAGACGAGCGAGCTATCCTTGGTAATCGGCATGATGCGCACGTCGTCACCCTTGATGACAAGGAATGCGACCGGATCGACCGAAGCGCCACCGCCAGATGCAGATGTATCGCCCTTATTCTGGTGACCACCAAAGCCAAAGCCAACGGACACGCGGCTTACCGGCACAACAGTTGTTTCGCCCGCCTGGATGGGTTCACCAATGACGGTTTCCGCCTTCGTGATGAAGCGGAGCTTTTCTAAAAGAGTTTCAGCAAGTTTTTCAATAGCCATGTTTTGAATATAGTAATTAATATCTTGCGCCGTAAACGCGGTCGCTCGCGGTAAAGAACTTACGTTCCAAATCCGTCCAATCGAGGTAACCCCACACCGCCACAACGCGCCCACCCGGGAGCCTTGTCGCCATGCCGTTCACACCCTCGCCCGCATTAAAATAAAGCGTCGAAGTCTCGCGATAAATGCCTTTAGGCTGCACAATGTTCAACTGGCGCCCCCAAGCGATAAAATCGTTTTCATCGACAAGGTCCCAGCTACGTGCAACATTCCACTGCAAATCGGCATCTCTATAGACCTGTGCCAACACCGGGAAATAAGCTTTCACGCCAATGAAATACTTCGTCAATACGGACGTATGTCCAGGTTCGCGATGTTCAAACGGAAGGCTAAGGAATTCCTGAGGGAACCCACCATGCCTTGCGTTCGGGAACTGGTGAACATAACTTTCCAGATCGCTTCGTTCATAACGGCGGAAGCTATCGTGCTTAAAGATGAAGATTCGCGAAGCAGAACGGATACTTTGTTCTAGGAAAGAGCCGCGCAGAATCGGCACAATTCCCTGAAAACGCCCACTATTCATGTAATAATCAAGCGCATACACATCGCTCTTGAATTCAAGAATAGTCACATCCAGCGTATCCCCCGTCATATTCATCGGGTAACGCAAATCGACACGTTTCACAAGAGCCTTGATGTTTTCGTTCGGATTATCGTCGATACGAATATCATCCATCGGCCACCTGTCGTTGTAGCACAGCTCCGTATAATCAACAGTTTCTTCTTCTTTCGGTTCGCATGCGCACAAAACAAGCGCCGCAGCGCAAAAGCAGACAAACTTAGGCAACACCGAAAGGAAACGATTCATACTCATAAAATTTAGCATACATCAATCGCGTTTGCGGACTTCGGCATAATTACAATACTCATAAAGCGGGCACTTCGCGCAATGCGATGTCAGCTCGCGGCAAATAAAGCCCTCGCTCCCATTCTCCAAAAAGAACTGGAGGGAATGCGCAGCGAAATACGGGTTCTCCGGAGCAAGTGCGATAAAATATTCATTCGCGAGTTTCTGCTTTTGAGATGGTTCAAGTTCTGCAAAGCTAGATTCCTTCGCGGGCCCAAGCATCGCGAGGAAACGGCGAGCCCCCATCGTAAGCGGCAAGTGAGGCATTCTAGAACTGTCGCGGCACGTAAGTCCAAGACCTAGCGGCCGCGGAGCAAGCAAGCGGTAAATTGCGGCACAAGCTTTAGGGCGCGGATTCGAACGGCCCATAAAATAGATTTCGCCCAAGTCCCGCCACATCTCTTCGGGGGTTCGTTCACGCATCCAAGATGTCAAATCCAGATGATGGCGCACAAAAAGCCCGACGCTCCAAAAAATCCCGGAGACATGCTCAAAGACCGTCCAGTTGCGGCTATTGAACGTCTGCTCAACAACCTCCTCAATTTCACCGCCTTTCGGCACAGGGAGCGACCAAAGCTTATCGCCCGGGAAACGCTCGTGCAACTTCACGAGGAGGCGTAAAATATCGGGGTAAGAACGATCCTGGAACAAGACCGTTCCAAGCAATGTCCACGCAATTTGTTCATTTGCCGTGGGCATTTTTTGAGCAACATAAACTACGGGATCAGCGCACTTGAAAAGAAGCGCTACAAAAGCTTTCGAAGCCTTGAATAGCGCTGGTTCATCGTGAATAAAACGCTTTACCGAGACCAACTAGAGAGCCTCGCCCACCTTCACCGCCTGTCCGAGACGTGCCTTGAACAGGTCCGGATGGCGTTCGCGAATTTTCTTGTCGACCACGAGAATCACGGTGCTGCCCATTTCAAAGCGGCCAAGTTCATCGCCACGGTCAAACGAGTACTGCTGATTCGGAATCCAGTCCAAGCGCTTTTTGTCGCGCGGGAGCTTGCCTGCGTTCGTCAAGATGGAATCGTTATACACGACGCCAATGCGACCAACGTTTGTCGCACCGACCTTGACCACGAGCACTTCGGAACCGTCCGCCAAGCGGAGTTCACTCGTCAAGCGTTCGTTGATGCTGAAAAGACCTTCGACACGTTCTACACTACCTGCGTTGACCGGCCAGAGCGTGCCCGGGCAATAGCTCGAAAGCACGAGGTCGCCCTTGACGGGACTGTGGATGCGGTGGTAGTTGAACGGAGCCAAGTAAATCGTCGCAAAGGCGCCGCCCTTGAAACGTTCTGCAAGTTCTTCGCTACGCAAAAGACTCTTGAGCGTATAAGTCTTGCCCTTCGCCTGGATCAAGTTCTGGTCATCGCCATCGAACGTTCCCGTCTGCGAAAGCACGCCATCGACCGGGCTCACGATTTCGGCACCATCGGCAACAGGGCGCATACCCGGCTTGAGCTTGCGGATAAAAAGTTCACCGATGTTCTTGTAATGGCTGAGCGGGTATTCCGATTCAGACATATCGAGCTTGTAATAGCTAGCAAAGGCGTTGCGAGCAATTTTGCTCAGGAACGGGATGCGCAAACGCGTAAAGGCACCGAAAATGCGGCTTGCGGCATTCTTCGGCAAAAGCTTCATAAAAACGTAGAAAGGAGTGTTCATAACTTAAAAAGTAGTAATTAGTTTTTAGTCAACGGTCTGTAGTTATTTATAATTGCGCCGAAGGCGCCAAAAATTAATCTAATAACTAATGACTAAGAACTCGTAACTAAATCAGTGGTTTTCGAAATGCGCGACGTCGGTGTTGAGCAGTTTCCAGAGTCTAGCGGCAAAAGGCGTTGCCCATTCCTTTTCAGGCGCCACGCGAGTCGTCGTTGCGGCGGTAAATTTGGAGTAAGTGAGGGCAACAAGTTCACCGTAGCGGGCATCCCACATGCTCCACACAATTTGCCATGTGAAGCCACCTTTTTTGCCCAAATCAGGGTCCATTTCCACATTCAACACTAACGGAATCGTCAAATAACGGAGTTCATAGCGGCTAGCAATTCCGTTCAACAAGTCCTTTAGCTTAAACGGCAACTGGCGAGCAATCGTCTGTTCCACACCATCGCGCTCTTCCCACGGAGTCACGTCATCCAAGCGTTTGCCTTCCACGAATTTTTCAGCAAGAAGTTTTGCAGACAAAGAATCGACGTAAGCGGAATCCGTTTCCGGCACACGCATACCGACAATCATCAAGTCTCGTTGCATTTTCGGGAACGCTTTTGCAAACAAAGAATCTTCGATGCGGGCAAGATCAAAGTCGAGGGCATCGGCACTGAAGCTATGGCACATTTTGCAGTTTTCGGGGCGAGTCGCCGTTACCTTGAGCGAAGGGAAAACGCCCACAACAGCATTGGAATCGATACGGCTAAATGCGACCTGGTTCCATTCGCGGTAGAACTTTTCGTCTGTGATATTCAGCACGATATCACCTTGCGTGCCACATTCCGTGCAAGGAGCATCCGCCATATCGCCGCCTTCGGGAGCGCTATCGCGCGAACCCACACAAGAGACGAATAGCATTGACGCGAACAACAACATAAATTGCAAAACTTTCATATAAAGCTCCAAAACATTTTGCAGAACAAGACTTGACTGGATGGGGCTACGTCCCAATGCGCAAGGCTTTATTCTAGCATTATAGTAAATGGACCGTCGTTGACGAGGCTCACTTGCATATCGGCACCGAATTTTCCGGTTTCTACGACAGCGACTTCTTTTTTGCACTGTTCAATAATGTACTCGTATAGTTCATTGGCGAGTGTCGGGTTGCCAGCACCATTGAATGTCGGGCGATTGCCCTTATTGCAATTGGCATACAACGTAAATTGAGAAACAAGCAAAAGCGAACCGCCGACATCCTTGATGGAGAGGTTCGTCTTTCCGTTTTCGTCGGCAAAGATACGGAGCGCAAGCATTTTCTTGATGAAGCGGTCGGCGATTTCGCGGGTATCGCCCTCGCCTACGCCAATCAGCACAAGGAATCCCTTGTTATCAATTTTACCGACAGTTTGACCTTCAATATCGACTTGAGCCTTAGTGACTCGCTGGATGAGGAATTTCATTTTTTAGCTCTCTAGAAAAATCTTTTGAATGGCCGCAGGGTCATTCGTGACGGTTAATGCAAGGCGCAAGAGAACGGCGGCTTTAGCAGGGGGCAAATCGTAAGCGGCAATCGTTCCTGGCACAAGGAGCTGTTCTGGGACAATGCGACCGCGATTGATTCGCGTAGAAATCACGACGGGGATATTCTTTTCTGCGACAGCATCTGCAATCGCACTAGCCCATGCACGAGAAAATTCGCCAGCGCCAGCGCCAGCAATGATAAGCCCTGCCGAACGTTCCGCCGCAAAGCGCACGAGTTCTGCATCAGCATCAGCGTTAAAGTAAAGGACGGTAACGCGCGGCAATTCGCGCAAGTTCGAGATGTCGAACGATTTTACGAAAGGGAGATGTCCGCTTCCTTCGACTTCGCTCAGGGCAGGCTCTGGCAGGCAAGACAGTTCATGAGGCGGGCATGACAATTCAGCAAATGCATCCAAATCATTCGCGTGAATCTTTTGCACCGAGCGAGCGTTCATTAATTTGCCTGCAAAGGCGATGTAAACAGCACAGGATCCTATCGCCTTCGGCTCCAGGATGACATTCGGGCATGACACTGCGTTTTTCACGGCAAAGAGGAGGTTTGCGGGACCGTCCGGTTCTGCAGCGGTAGCGGGTCGCATCGAACCAGTCAAAATCACAGGCTTCGCGGCAGTCTCAGCAGCATTTAAAACTAAGCTCAAAAATAAAGCTGTTTCTTCCATCGTATCGGTCCCGTGCATAACCACGATACCGTCGACATCTTCGCGCTGCAAATGCTCTCGAATCCGGCGAGCCAAAGCAATCCAAAGTTCAGAAGTGATATCGTCCGAATTGATATTGCAAAATTGCTCCACACAAATGTTTGCCACATTCTTCAATTCCGGAATCGCATCAATCAGCGTTTGCGCCTTGATTGAGCCCGACTTGTACCCAATATTTTTACCTAGCTCGCCCGCGCCAGCAATTGTACCGCCCGTCGCGAGAATCACAATATTTTTCATTTTACAGACTCCAACAAATCACGGGCGGTCATTCCATAATGCTTTTTCAATGCACCATCGGTACCGAGCTCTTGCAAATCCTGCAAGCATTTTGCAAAATTGCGAAACGCATCCGCACCGCCGCCATCACGCCATAAAAGTTCTTGGACCATTCTCTTCGAGAACCAGTAAAGTTTCTTTGCCTTTTCCGTATTCGATTCATTCACAAAAGGGTCCGTAAGCGATTTGAGATTCGGGTACGACCCAATCGGGCGAGGCTCATCGTTATGCGAGCCGTCAACCACCATCGCAATGCCCTCGTTCATCCACAGCGGCACCTGCGCACGCGTCATAGAACGAACAAATGAATGCGTCAGTTCATGGAACAACACCGGGCGATAAACTTCACGGTAAGCCATCAAGTTCACAGGCACACGCAACTTGCCATCAAAAACAGCAGCCACCCAGTCCGGGCGCGGTCCCACACCTTGATATTCCTTCTCCTGGTACAGTACCAAACTCATCTTGTTTTCGGGCAAGAAATCGAACAAATTACTAATCGAATCGTACGCTACTTCCAAAACGGCAAGAGCTTCCATCACATCTTTTTTAGAGGGACTACCATCAAATTCCAAACGAAAATGCATCGACTTTTCGACGCCAAGATTTTCCATTTCCTGTTCTAGGCGCTTCGCTTTTACGATAAAATAATCCAGCTTTTCGCTCATAAAATCCAAAGATTCAATGTAACTTACACATTCCTTATAGCGTTCCTGCTCAAGCAGGAGCCCCGCCAAATGCATTCGCAAGTTCGTATCGTTCGGTTCTGCCTTTAAAAGCTCACGGACATTGCGTTCGGCACATTTCCAGTCACCCGCCGCAAGGCAATCGTTCGTCTCCTTAACCATCGCTTCACGCTCTTCAAATTCGGCATTTTTCTTGCTATAGGTGATAAAAACGAACGCAACAAAGATAAAGAGTACCAAAAGTACCACAAATAACGATCCCTTTGGGGATTGACTTCTGTTTTTTCGCATGGTAAGATTAATCTAATAATTTTCCGAAAAGAATTTAAAGTATATTTAGCATAGGTTTGGTTATGGCAGAAATCTTTGATTACGATGACTACCGGGATATGATCAAGGATTATTACTTGGAGCATAAGAAACACAACTCCTTGTATTCCTTCAGCACTCTCGGCAAGACGCTTGGCTTGGATTCAAGTCACGCTTACTACATTGTTCAGAAAAAGCGCAATCTCCCCGTCCACGCAGTCCCCGCCGCAAAAAAAATGCTCGGGCTCGACGGTCGCGGAGCCGCATACTTCGACTTATTGATTGTCGCATCGCGCACGAAATCCGAAAAGACAAAGGCTGAAATCCTGCAAAAGGCGTTCCAGCTGCGCGACGTGAAGCGCCATTTGCTCAAGGACAACGAGCTCAAGTATTTAAGCGCCTGGTGGACAATCGTCGTAAGAGCGCTTATCGAAGTGAAACACGGCAACGTGGACATCCCGGAAATCGCAAACAGCGTGATTCCGCCTATTACCGAAGAACAGGCGCAAGAAAGCATCGAGATTTTAAAGTCGCTCGGCTTTATCCAGCCGATCAACAACAACAGCAAAGTCCGCCTCGCCGACCCGCACATCACGGTCCAAGGTGCCGAAAAGGCCGAAGCCATCCGCAGTTTCCATTCGAAGGTTATGCAGTTTGGCATCCGCTCGCTCAATGAAATTCCGCCAGAGAACCGCGACATTTCGACCATCACCATGGCGGTCGATTCCAAGGGATTCGAAGACCTGAAAAAGATGCTCAAGGAATTCCGCAAAGAAATCCAGATTCGCGTTGACAAGTGCATTGTCCCTGATCGCGTTATGCAGTTGAACCTCGCTTTATTCCCCGTCGCACTCAATAAGAAGAAGGAAAAATAAAATGAAAAATTTTAACAAGCTTCTTTATTTGGTACCCTTTGGTCTCCTCGCTGCCTGCACAGCAAGCAACGACACGGCAGGGAATACGACGGAAATTGAAAACGCCATCGCCATCCGTGTTTTTGACGACGGTGCACCGGCTGCCAAAGTACGCTACCAGGTGCTCCCCTCTTGGTACGTAGCCGACACCGCCGAAACAAGCACCGTAAAGTACACCTACGAAGGCGAAACCGATACAAACGGTTGGGTGCATATCGACGGCCACCAGAACGGATCTTACACCATCAATTTCACTAAGGGCGATTCTTCTATCGTCTTGCAGTACACGCTCAACAACCTGAACCACGAATACACGCTCGACAGCGCATCGCTCGAAGCGGTCGGCACGGTCAAGGGTCTTGTGGACTTGCCGGACTCCGCCAACTACGCCTGGGTTGCCGTCCAGGGCGTGAACACCATTGTCAAGACCGATACGCTCGGACAGTTCGTCATCCAGAAGGCTCCATGCGGGAACCTCACCGTGAGCGCCTGGGATTCCGAAGACCTCAGCTCCATTGGCGGAACCTCCGCAGTTGTGACCTCGAACGACACGACGGATCTCGGCCTCATCGAGAACCCGAACAAGGTCGTCCCCGAGAACGCCATCCGCTTTATGCCTTCCGACTTGATTTCGGACTGGATGCGCCCGCTCAGCTTCCCGACCGTACTCGTCCTGCGCCTGACTGAAGAGAACTTCGACTTCTCGAAGGCCGAAAAGGACGGAAGTGACATTCGCCTCTACGACGGAAGCAACAACCTCATTCCGTTTGAAATCGACGGCTGGGATACGAGCATCAATAGCGCCACGCTCAACATCCGCGTCGAAAGCGCAGCTGATACCGTCAGACCGTGGATGCTCATGTGGGGCGACAAGAAGGCAAAGAAGATTGAAGACGTCGATGTTTGGGAAGGGCTCAGCGATTCGCTCGTCAGCGCCCTCAACAGCGTCGAGGTTTTGAATTTCGAAGCAGGCACCGACTTAAACGCACTGCCCGCGCCACTTAACTACAACTGGTACGTACAACCGCACGATAGTGCAACGGTCAAGAACAACCTTGACCAGAAGCCGACCAACGGCATCGAAAAGGCTGACAGCACCATCTTCGGCAAGAACATGCTGCATGTGCAGTACCAGGCGAACAAGCTCGGACGCTACGTTGTCATCGGAACGCGCATAGCCGCGCACCAGCACGACTTGAGCAGACTCGACTCCGTGGAAGTTTGGCTCAAGGGCAGCGGGGATTTCGAAGTATTCCTCGAGACGATTGTAGAATCCGATACAAACTACAAGACCTCGTATAAAGGAAGTGTCAACGAAGAATGGACTCGTGTCGCCATCAAGCCATCCGATTTCACAAATCCGGACAAAAAAAGCTACCACGGCTGGGACGTGACACGCAACAAGATTACGCGCTTTACCATCTTTGTGTACAACGGCACGGATATCTGGATTGATAACGTCAGAATGTACGGGATCAATTTAGACGACTTGCTGTAATAACCCACTCTAAGGCAATTAAAAAGCCCCCTGTAAGGGGGCAAAAAAAAATGCCGGTTGGGATTAGAAGCTCTGTTCGGCAACTATCGAATCACGTCATTTTCGGTGAAAATCGATCAGAAGTCTCCATCCGATTACAGAAGCATCAGTTCTCCAACACTAACTGACGCTTTTTGCATCTAATCCCAAATCGGCTATTTGAACACTCGTAAATTACGTTTATTTAAGCCCCTTATCTCAAGAGGGCTTTTTTCGTCCGTTGACAAAATGTCAAATTTTTGGCAATAGCGCCCGTATGGGCTAATCAGAAAACAAACATTTACATTAAAAACGGGTATGTTTTACCCGATAAATGTATATCCCCGCCAAGACCATAATGGTCGTAATCCAGCTCACCGGATAAACCACCATCAGCGAAGCGAAGGAACGATACTGCGGGAATACAAAAATAACCCAGAGGATTCGTATACCACAAACGCCAACCACGCAAGTCAGCGCCGGAGCCAAAGACTGCCCCATGCCTCGTAACGCGCCTGAGAAAACGTCCAAAAAGACATTGATAAACAGCACGCCAACCACGACGTACATGCGGATAGAACCCGTTGCAATAATTTCGGGATCGGACGTATACAACGAAAGCAAAGGCTTTGCAAAGTAGCAGCAAAGCATGCTCAACGCAAACGTAGAAGTCGTCGCAAGCAAAATGGTCCACCGGACTGCACTACGGCAGCGCTCCAGATTTTTCGCCCCGTAATTTTGCCCCACGAATGTCACGCACGCATGCGAGAATGAATTGAGCCAGTAATAGACAATGAACTCGTAAGTGAGCGCCGCCGCAGAAGCCGCCACAGTTGCAGAACCAAGGCTGTTGATGGCCGACTGGAGGCAGACATTGCTAAACGAGAACACAACGCCCTGAAGCCCCGCCGGGAGCCCCACGCGCATAATGCGCCCGAGAAACACAGGCGTAATTCTCAACTTCCAGAATTCGAGCTTGAACGGTCCGACTTCGTGAAGCAAGAAGTAGAACAATGTCCCCGCACTCAGCGCATTTGCAATCACGGTCGCAAGCGCAACCCCCGTAACGCTCATGCCAAAACCTGCGACAAAGAGGACGTTCAGCAACACGTTGATAGCGCCCGTCGCAAGGAGCACGTAAAGCGGGCGTTTTGTATCGCCTTTGCCACGCAGGATTGCCGCCACAAAGTTATAAAGCATAACGAACGGAATCCCCGCAAAATAGACTTGCAGATAGCGCACCGCCAAATCCAAGACATCCGCAGGTGTCGAAATTGCCGAAAGGATCGGCCGCGCAAAAAAGACTCCGATAAACGAGAGCAAAATTCCGCTTATGAACGAGACAATCACGGACGTGTGGACACTGCGGGTAATGGCACGATAGCTCTGCGCACCGATGGAATTCGCGACAACAACATTTACGCCAACAGAGATGCCTACGAACAAGTTTATCAGCATGTTGATGACGAACGTATTCGCACCGACCGCCGCAAGTGCCTTGTCGCCAGCGAACTGTCCGACCACGGCAATATCTGCCGCATTGAACAACTGTTGCAAAATGCTTGTCGCCGCAAGCGGAACGGCAAACCTCAGAATCTTACGACCGAGAGGTCCGTTCAACATATCCATATTCGTCTTTAACGCATCCGTTGCCATACAGCACCTTAAAACCGCGGCAAATTTAGATTTTTACGCTTTAAGCTTAAAGGGCAATTTTCTACCTTTACATCGCAAAAACAGGTGACTAGAATCGCTATAGGATAAAGCGATTACAAGCGCCACAAATCGGAGATTATCATGGGTTTTAAATGCGGCATCGTAGGCCTCCCGAACGTAGGCAAGAGCACAATCTTCAACGCAATCACTAACGCAGGCGCAGAATCCGCCAACTATCCGTTCTGCACCATCGACCCGAACGTCGGCATGGTCAGCGTCCCGGATGCCCGCCTCGATGAACTTGTGAAGGTCTACAACCCGAAATCCATCGTCCCGGCTGTTACAGAATTCGTGGACATCGCAGGTCTTGTAAAAGGAGCTTCCAAGGGCGAAGGTCTCGGCAACCAGTTCCTCACCCACATCCGTGAATGCGAAGCCATCATGGAAGTGGTGCGCTGCTTTGATGACGAAAACATCATCCACGTGAATGGTTCCGTGGACCCGATCCGCGACGTTGAAGTGATTGAAACGGAACTTATCCTCAAGGACTTGGACACTGTCGAAAAGCGCCTCGCTACCGAAGCAAAGTCTGCACGTACCGGTAACGCCGAAGCCAAGGCTCGCCTCGCCGCTTGCGAACTTTTGAAGACTACTATGGAAGAAGGCCGCGCCGCCCGCACCGTGATGCACGACAGCGAAGAGATGGAAGGCATCGTCAAGGACCTCGGACTCCTTACCGCAAAGCCGCTCTTCTACTGCGCGAACGTCAAGGAAGACGACATCCTCACCGGTAACGCTTACGTGGACCAGCTCAAGGAATACGCTTCCAAGCACGGTCACGACGTCATCGTCATCAGCGGCAAGATCGAAGAAGAACTTTCCGCCATGGAACCGGCTGACAAGATTGAATTCCTCAAGGAACTCGGCATGAAGGAATCCGGACTCGATTCCGTTGTCCGCAAGGGTTACGAAATCCTCGGCCTCCGCACGTTCTTCACCGCAGGCGAAAAGGAATGCCGCGCATGGACGTTCCACGCAGGCTTCAAGGCACCGCAGTGCGCAGGTGTCATCCACACGGACTTCGAACGTGGCTTTATCCGCGCCGAAACTTTGAGCTACGCCGACTTCCTCAAGCACGGCAGCTGGAACGCCGCCAAGGAAGCTGGTCTCGTCCGTACGGAAGGTAAGGAATACCTCGTACAGGATGGCGACATCATGTACTTCCTGTTCAACGTGTAATGGCGCCGGTGGCGCAGTAGGAAGTAGACAGTAGGCAGTAGACAGTAGGCAGGACTGCTATAGGAAAGTCTTACTGCTTAATGTTATAGAAAAGGTCGCGAGTGCTGAACTCGCGACCTTCTTTATTATCAAGACCTAACCTTTTTTCGCTTTCTTCCGTTCGCGGCGAGCAATCACCATCGGGCGAACAAGCGTTGCGATGTTCATCGCCGTTCCGATTAAAATCAGGAAGCTTGCGCAGTATAACCCAACGCCACCCTCAACTTTTAATAGCGGAATTCCAAGAGTAGCCCCGATTTGCGAAAGCTTCATCAGCAGCGACCACAACGAAATCATGGACAAAAGTCCCATCACGATTGACGCTAGCGGAACAATCCAAGCAAACACAGCCGCCAAAACGATAGCCGCCACAATACCGTACAAATGATGGACAGGCTCCATCTTCGGGTAATTCGGCATTTGCGTCTTGAAATGATCCAAGATCTTCGGATTTTCCTTGACCATGCGGTTCATCTGGTTCAAAGCCGAGGATTTAACAGTTTCATCCAAATTAACGCCCGATGCAATCTGGTAAAACGTCATCTGAGCAATCGGCTTGCTATCGTCTTTTGCCGAGCAAGAAACATTTGCCAAAGGCATCAACAAAGCAAGCAACACGAGCAAATACGGGAATGCCGTCAGTTTCTTGAAAATGCTTTTTTCCTTATTAGAATTATCACTCATTATCTTTTTTCCTGAAGAATTCTTTCAAGCGGGAACACACAGCGGAAGCCAATGAAATCAGACCAGTAGCGAGGATCTTCATCGTCACGCACAGTCATGTTCAACTCTTTCGCCCTATCCTTCCAAGAACCACCCTTCAAAACTTTGCTTGTACCCCAATAAGAACCCGTTGGATTCGAGTCTTCAATAGAGAAGGTAATCGCAAAGTAGTTGTCACGAGTCCACTCCGCAACGTTACCGGACATATCGTAAAGTCCCCAAGCATTCGGAGATTTCGTAGCGACATCGTGCGGACCATAAGCATCATTGCCCTTGCCCATCTTCAAAGAGTTTTCGGCAAAAACGGCATACGTGCCGACACTCATGACATCATCTGCTGTCCAGAGAACACCATCGTTGCTACCGGCACGACCCGCAAATTCCCACTGGGCTTCAGTCGGCAAATCACCGCCAAGCACCTTGCAAGCGTACTGAGCATTATCCCACGTGATATTCTGCACCGGTTTCTTTTCACCCTTGAACACAGACTTGTCCGGATAACGCTTTGCAGAATCCAAGCGAGCCATGATCTTCTGGAAAAATTCCTGAGTCACTTCAGTTGTATGGATTGCAAATGGGGACATGGACACGACCTTACCACGGAAGCGGAACGAGCCAGAATCAATGATTGCAACCGTTCCACGAGTCGCGTGTTCGACAATATTTGCGCCCGGAGCAGTCTTAACCGTATCCACCGGAGCAGAAGACGAAGAGCTTACGATTGCAGATGACGAAGAAGACTCCGGTCCCTTTCTGAGCCATTCTACCACTTCTTTTTCCATAGCGATATGTCTCGGCAAAGTAAACTTGCCCTTGCCCACGTAAAGGGAATCGCCAAGGCGGAAGCCAAGCTTTTCATAACGGTACTGGTAGCGACCGACAAGATTTCCTTCCTTGAACACCCATACCGGCTTGTTGTTCACAAGGAACAAAGTCGTCACGAGATTGGAGTTTCCAGCGGCAAGCATCTCGACGAGTGAATCCATCGAAATACCATCGACAACGCCCTTCCACGATACCTGGACACGACCTCGGTCTGCACCAAAGCTCAAGTTCAAGGAATCGACCTTAGTAACGACAACCGTTTTCTTTGTGGTATCTACCGCAGCCTTTTTAGCCTTGCCCTTCGTCACTTTCTTAGTCGATTCTACAGGAACCGTAATGGTATCCGTTCTCACGATTTTTTCAACGGCAACAGGCTTTATGTTAATCTGAGCCGGGAGCGTCTGGAGACTATCAAGCTTTTCGTGGAAAGCCTTGTATATATTGCTCACATCCCCGAGCTTTTTATTGCGCCACATGGTCTGCGCTTCTTTGCGCTTGAGGTTGTAGTGAGTAACATAGTTGCGATAATCCTTATCCGATTCTGCAAGTCCGAGAGAATCCGCAGACTTGATAGCCGGATAGAATTTCGAAAATTCCATCGTATCCACGCGGTTCACATTCTTATCGACATCTGCAGAGAATACGTCATAAAGGGTTTCTGTTTCTTCGAGCGTTTGAAGGGCGTACACCTTATCAAGCGTGACAGACGTTTTCGCCGGAGCGGAAGTACTAGAAGAAGATCCGCCAGAAACAGGAACAGCGCTTGAACTAGAAGCACCAGCGTCAAAGCTAGGAATAACAATTCCCGAACTAGAGCTAGAACCTGCAATAACAACAGCCGGAACGGATTCGCTTGAACTCGAACTTTCAACAACAGCAACCGGAGTTGCCTCGCTTGAACCAGAAGCAACAGAATCAGGGCTTGGGAACTTCACATTGAATGTGAGCACGTTCCCCGGCTTAAGCACACCCGCATCCACGTATGGAAGCTTGTCCGGAGCACCGAACGAAAAGACGTAAACACCATCCTCTGCTGGGAAAAGGGCACGGGTTCCCGGTTTCATTTTTGAATTCAGAGACAGAACATCCAAGTGCTTTTCATCGGACTGGATTTGCACCATCCCCGGATGATTGCTTTCGTTCAAAACCTGCCACTTGCCATTCTTCATGAACAGAAGCTTCGATACACGAGGGGAATAAACATATTCCGCATCGAAATAAATGTCGGCTTCGTCCTGGAACGCTTTATACTGGCGAGAGGCGTACAAGCGGAGTCCGATAACTTCACGAGCGCCTAAATGATTATCCTTGAGATTAAAGGCATGGAGATTCTTGTATTCTTCCGGTTTTGCCTCACCCGAGAACCACAAGTATTCTTTCGCCGATTTTTTATGACGGAGATAGAGACGATTGGGATGCAACGGGAACACCGGTTCCTGGGAAATAGCAACAGAGCTATCCAATGCGATAGCCTTATCCGTTGCATGTTCTAGAACATTACCAACCTTGAAATGACTCGGATTCAATTTAAAGTTGCGATCTTCATCTGCCATGGTTATTGCTGGCACCAGCAATAAAAGCGGAAGCAATCGGGAAATGTTCATAAGCGCTCCTGTCTTATTAAGGCTCTTCTTCTCAAAAAAAATAATTTCTTCTAATCAAATTAGTTCCATTATTTTGTAGAATTAGCCCCCATTTCAAGCAAATAACCGCCATTCGAACCACCGACAGGACCCAATTCAACTTTCCAGTCAGCCAAACGGATAATATCGGGGTGGTGTTCAATGACAATGACCGTATCGCCACGCGCCGAGAGTCTGCGCAAAAGATTCCAGAGGATTTGAATGTCCTTCAAATGGAGACCAGTTGTCGGCTCATCGAGGAGGTAAACCATTTCTGTTGCCGGACGGCGGCAGAGTTCAGCAGCAAGCTTCAAGCGCTGGGATTCGCCACCCGAAAGCGTTGTGACCGGCTGACCGAGTTTCACGTACGGGAGGCCCACATCGCGGAGGCATTCGAGCTTCGGCAAAATTTTCGGCTGATCCTTGAAGAACTCGCAAGCTTCTACGACACGCATATCAAGTACATCGGCAATGTTCTTGCCCTTGAACGTGACTGTAAGCGTTTCCTGATTGTAGCGCTTGCCACCGCAGACTTCGCAAGTTTCCCAGATGTCCGAAAGGAAGTGCATTTCGACCGCGACTGCACCACGGCCCTCGCAAGCGGGGCAACGGCCTCGCGCAAGGTTATAGCTAAAGCGACCGTAATCGAAGCCCTTCATCTTGGACTGTTCGAGTTTGGCAAACAGTTTGCGGATATCGTCAAAGACACCCGTAAAGCTCGCCGGCGTACTGCGCGGCGTTCCCGAAATCGGACTCTGGTCGACAAGCAAAACCTCGCCGCTCTGCTTTTTGCGACCGCGAGCCTGGAACTGCTTTTTGAGAGCCGGGAAGATTTCATCTACGACAAGCGAACTCTTGCCCGAACCCGAAACGCCACAGACAACGCTCACAGCCTTCTTT
This sequence comes from Fibrobacter sp. UWB13, assembly GCF_900177805.1. NCBI lineage: Bacteria > Pseudomonadati > Fibrobacterota > Fibrobacteria > Fibrobacterales > Fibrobacteraceae > Fibrobacter > Fibrobacter sp. UWB13. Next base: position 125,283 of record NZ_FXAX01000003.1, read on the forward strand.
GGGAATTTTACAGACAAATTCTTAAGGTTATTCGCCTTGAGGTTCTTGAATTCGTAAAATTCAGTATCATCCGTAATCTGCACGGGCTCCAGCTGGTTTGCCACCGGCGTGGAATACGTGAGGAACTTGACGGTTTCGCTGCGCGGGAACTGTTGCAGAGCATAAGGCTTCGCAAGTTCTGCTGGAGAGCCTTCGGCTACGACTTCACCACCAAAGTCTCCCGCCCCCGGACCCATATCAATAATGTGGTCTGCGGCTTGCATCATCTTGAGATCGTGTTCCACAACCACGAGCGTATTGCCAAGGTCACGCAAGCGGTAAAGCGTGTCCAAAAGTTTTGCAGTATCGCTTTCGTGAAGGCCGACGGTCGGTTCATCAAGCACGTACAAGACGCCTTCGAGACCGCTACCAATCTGGCTTGCCAAGCGGATGCGCTGCGACTCGCCACCGCTCAAAGTATCGCCCGCACGGTCAAGGCCAATATAGCCGAGGCCCACGCTAATCAAAAAGTCCAAACGGCCAATGATTTCGCGGAGGAGCGGAGCGGCAATTGTCGTCTTGCTTTGGATGGATGCGGACGTTGCATTTTCTTCGTTTGCGAAATCGACTTTTGCAAACCAATCGCGAGCTTCGGCAATGCTCATGTGATGCACGTCCATGATGTTCTTGCCCAAGATGCGCACCGCAAGATATTCAGGCTTCAAGCGTTCGCCGTGGCAGTCGGGGCATTCTTCGCCATCCTTGAAGTGACCAAGACCAAGGCAAGTTTCGCAAGCACCCCAATGCGTGTTGAAACTGAAATGTTTCGGGTTGAGCGCAGAATCCATGTACCAGCCACATTCCGGGCAACCCGGCTTTTCACTAGCAGAAAGGCGTTCTTCGCCATCGCAATCCACGTACAAAATGCCGTTACCATCGCGGTAGCCGCGTTCAAACGCTTCGACCAAGCGGGCACGATTTTCTTCCTTGACCACCACGGAATCCACAACAGCGAGCAACTGTTTTTCGCGAATGGGGATTTTCGGCAGCGGAAGTTCAACGAGCTTTTTGCCGAGATAAGCCTTGCGGTAACCCTTTTCCGTGAGAATCTTGGAGAGCTTAATTTCGTCCTTGATTTCGAACGGAGCAAGAATCGTCACCATCTTGTTGAGGTCACGGTCAAACGCATGCTGCATCAAGTCGCCCGTTGCATATGAGCTGACCGGCTTTCCGCAATGGAGGCAGTGAGCCGTACCCACGCGAGCCCACAAAATGCGGAAGTAATCGTAAATTTCAGTGAGCGTTGCCACCGTACTGCGCGGACTCTTGCTTGCGCTCTTCTGGTCAATAGCAATCGCAGGGGCGAGGCCCGAAATGGAATCAATGCTACCACGGTCAGGGCGGCCCAAGAAGCGGCGAGCATATGTGCTGAGTGTTTCCACAAAGCGGCGCTGTCCTTCGCTAAAGAGCGTATGGAACGCGAGGCTCGACTTGCCCGAGCCCGAAACGCCCGTAATCACAGTGAGCTTGTGGCGCGGAATCGTCACGTCGATGTTCTTGAGATTGTGTTTGCGCGCACCATGAACTTCGATATCGAGCGAGTAATCTTCGCCCTTTTCGTCCGTACGTTCAAAATGCTTGTTTTCGCCGTGCTTTTTCGCAAGCACCGGAGCCAAATAACGCCCCGTCTCCGACTTTTTGCACTTGGCAATTTGTTCGGGAGTTCCCGTTGCAATAATGCGGCCGCCATTCACGCCCGCATCCGGGCCCAAATCGATAATCCAGTCCGCACACTTGATCACGTCGAGGTTGTGTTCAATCACCACGACGCTGTTGCCGAGACTGCGCAAGCGGTTCAAGCATTCCAGCAATCGGCGGATATCTTCAAAATGCAAACCGGTTGTCGGTTCATCGAGCAAGTAAAGCGTCTTGCCCGTACCCGGACGGCGCAGTTCCGAAGCAATCTTCACGCGCTGCGCTTCACCACCGCTCAAAGTCGTCGAAGGTTGACCAAGTGTCAAATAGCCAAGGCCCACTTCGCAAAGGAGCTTGAGCGGTTCTGCAATTTTCGGAATGTCCTTGAAAAATTCAGCGGCTTCGGCAATGCTCATGTCAAGCACTTCAGAAATATTCTTGCCCTTGAAATAAACTTCTCTGGTCGCTTCGTTAAAGCGCTTGCCATCGCACACATCGCAAGTGACTTGTACACTCGGCAAAATGTGCATATCGATGACCTTCACGCCAGCACCTTCGCAAGCGTCACAGCGACCACCCTTCACGTTAAAGCTAAAGCGGCTCTTCGTGTACCCGCGCACCTTACTTTCTTCCATGCCGGCAAACAAGTCGCGGATATCGTCCCAAATTTTAGTATAAGTTGCCGGGTTACTGCGCGGAGTACGTCCAATCGGCGTCTGGTCAATTTCGATGACCTTGTCGATGTTTTCTAGACCTTCCAAATGGTCAAACTTGCCGACCGGTTCTTCGGAATTGTAGAACACACGCGCAAGTTCACGGCGCAAAATCTGGTTGATAAGCGTACTCTTGCCCGAGCCCGAAACACCCGTCACTACAGTAAACGCGCCGCCAAGCGGAATTTCGACATCGACATTCTTGAGGTTGTTTTCGCAAGCACCGCAAATCTTGAGCTTTGGCGTATTCTTGTCAATTCTCATGCGCTGCGACGGGATTTCAATCGCTTTGCGACCGCTCAAGTACGCGCCCGTAAGTGACGACTTGTTCTTCTCCAGTTCGTCGACCGTGCCAGCCGCCAAAATGCGACCGCCCTCGACACCCGCGCCAGGGCCCACGTCAATCACGCAGTCCGCATGACGCATCGTATCCTCGTCGTGTTCCACGATGAGAAGGCTGTTGCCTTGGGCTCGCAAGCGCTCGAGCATCTCGAGCAACTTATCGTTGTCACGTGGGTGCAGCCCAATGCTCGGTTCATCAAGCACATAAAGCACGCCCTGCAAGCCCGCCCCCACGGCGCTTGCGAGCCTGATACGCTGCGCCTCACCGCCCGAAAGCGTCGAAGCCTTACGACTAATGTCCAAATAGCCAAGGCCCACGGCCTTCAAAAATCCAAGGCGACCACGAATTTCCTTGAGCACTTCGCGACCGATGCGCTGTTCCTTGGGGCTCAACTTGAGCTTGTCAAAAAACTCGACAGACTTTTCGACGGACCATTCCGTCATCTCGCAAATGTTATGACCGTGGAAATCGACAGCCGCCGCAATGCGGTTGATTCGCGTTCCGTGACATTCCGGACAAACACCGATCTGCATGTACTTTCGGAAGTGGTAAATATGCCACATATCCCAAAGTTCCTGCATAATCGTCACCACGCCGCGTTCGCTCCCGCTCGGAGTCCCGTACAGCACGGCATCCTGTTGCGCCTTCTTGAGTTTGTTCCACGGCGTATCAAGCGAAAAATGCATTTCGTTTGCAACCGTGCGCAAATTGCGCCAGCCAAAATCGCTAAAGATGATGCAGCCGTCATCCTTCTTTTGCGGGGCAAGGCAGCCCTCTTTCAACGACAAATTCGGATTCGGGACAATCAAGTTAATGTCAAATTCGCAGCTTTCGCCAAGACCCTTGCATGCGGGGCATTGACCCTTCGGATCGTTAAAGCTAAAGAATCGCGGTTCAAGTTCCGGAATAGAAATTCCGCACTTCGGGCAAGCGAGCTGCGTACCCTGCAAGCGGTATTCTTCCTTCGCGGCACCATCCGCGCCCGCCTCTTGCGATGTCAGCAAGAACGACACGAGCTTTCCGTCCGTGAGCTTGAGCGCACCTTCAATGGCCTCGCGCAAACGGCTCATGTTCTTGCGTTCGAGCGTCAAGCGGTCAATCACCACTTCAATCGTGTGCTTCTCGTAACGCACCAACAGTGGCACTTCTTCGAGCCTGTAAATCGTCCCATCCACGCGCACGCGGACAAATCCATTTTCCTTGAGCTCCGCGAGTTCCTTGCGGTATTCACCCTTGCGCTCCTGCACAATCGGCGCCATCACCAAAATCTTTTTGTTCTCGTCGCTAGCGTACAAATTATCGACAATCTGATCCACCGACTGCGCCTGAATCACTTTGCCGCACTTGGGGCAATGCGGAACGCCAAGGCGCGCAAACATCAAACGGTAATGGTCCAAAATTTCGACCACCGTACCCACCGTACTGCGCGGGTTACGGTTCACCGTCTTTTGGTCAATCGAAATCGTCGGCGAAATTCCGCGAACACTTTCCACATCCGGGTGCTTCATACGCCCGATGAACTGGCGTGCATACGCCGAAAGCGACTCCACAAAACGGCGCTGCCCTTCCTGGAACACCGTATCAAAAGCAAGGCTCGACTTGCCCGAGCCCGAAACGCCTGTGACCACGACAATCGAGTCGCGGGGAATCGTCAAATCAACATGGCGGAGGTTGTGTTCATGCGCATCACGGATTTCAATAGATTTCGTCATGGACGCAAATATAGAAAAAGAGGCCCCAAATGTCTAAAAATTAGTGAACATTTGAACAGAAATTAGATAGAAATAGCCACGATTTCTCGTGGCTATTCTTTCCTCCTAACAATACAACTCTCAGACTTCTTTACTTACCGCATTGGTCGTAAGACCCGAACTTATCGACAACAAATTCGCCATCCACAGGGAACTGAAGACGAACCGACGTAATTTTTCCGATGGCATCTTCAATCTTTTCACTAGATTCCTCGTCGACATTCTTGAAAGCCTTCCAAGAAACCTTGCCCCACGTCATGTCGTCGGAATATTCAACTTCAGCATACCAGTATTTATTTGCAGAAGCATCAGTAACGAGCGCGATTCTAACAAAGCTGTCAGTACTATAATGAATGCAGAAGCCATCCCACGCACTGATGTCAGCGGTTTCTTGTTTCGAACTGACCGTATTAAAGCCAATCGTTGCAACCTTATCCAAATCATAGATACCGTCATCCGACTTCACGTATCCCGTAAACTTGTGATACTTGCTTACCAAGGATTCAGTGACATAGCCATCATCATCAGCTTCGACATCATCGGGGAAGCCGAAACTATACGTATCCATTTCATCTGGAGAATTCGTCCAAACGCCGCCAGCTGCTGCACCAGAGATGCCGAGATCCACGTGGTCACCATCTTTAGAGCCATCCCACAAGAAGCTCTTTCCAGACTTGTAGCTAGAAGATTCCGTAGGCTTCACTTCCTTGAATTCGCCAGATTCCTTGACAGAAAGATTTTCCGGCACCAAGGCGCTAATACGTCTGATTCCGACCATCGTTCCGGCCTTGTTTTCCTTTGCGAACTTGAAGCGAATCTTTGCCAGATGCTTAAGAATATCGCTATCGGAACCCTGCAGGGCATCGGCAAATACCACACAGTTCTTTTCCATATCGTTGTTCTTGGTAAAAGTCATTGTCTTGCTCTTCTTTTCAAGGGTGCCCGCCGAGGAATCCCCAGGAACAAGTTCCATTACAATATCCATTTGCGATTCATATTCCAAGCACATGCCCTTCCACAAACCAGACACGTCTGCCGTATAAATGAAATCCTTGTTCTTTTTAGTGGTTTTCCCTGCAACAAGGAATTCAAAACCGACATCCGGATTGGAGTTAACATCATTAAAGATAACATGGCCATAATAACCTTCATGACTTTCAATTCTTTTGTCCAGCTCCGTATAATCTTCGGGAAAGACGCCGAATTCGGGGAGATCATACATCCATTCATAATAGGCATGGGAAGAATCTTCAAAGAAAGTCATCGTACCAGAAGTTCCTTCATCGCCTTTAGCATAACCTGTCTTTACGCGAGCGCCGTCTGATTTACCAATCCACAAATCCGAGCGAACATAAGGAGACAGACGTTGAATGCTAAATTCACCCGTTGAACCCGACTCGCCCACAAAAACGATTTGCACAGAACGCACCTTCTTGACAACATCGGAACCATCCGTTTTATCCGATTTTTTCATCTTGAAATCTTCCCAAGATGCGCAATGGCTTTCGGATCCGGAATCCTTCATATTCAGACTGACGAAAGGCACATCCTTATCCACAGAAGAACTTGCGTAGTCAGCCGTATCGAGGCGGACCTCCACGGTAAAGTCAGACTTGTACGAGACGCACAAACCATCGCTCCCCTGAGAAAGATCGGTCGGAGAACCATCCTCGTTGGAAACGTCATAGGCGATACCGGCACGTGCAAGGTCATCACCGGACTTTTTCAGCGAAACACGACCGAGCAAAGCGCTCTTGCCATTTTCCAGCTTAATGTCCGATCCCTTCATGACGTTCCAATCCTTAAGATTGGCGGATTCATTCCAGAATGCGTTTTTTTCTTCGGTAGTTCCAAAATTTTTGGAAACCCCGGATTCGTCTGAACACGCCGTTAATGCAAGGGCCCCTAACAACCCCAAACACAAAACGTTAGTTCCAATGTATTTATTCATATCAGCCCTCATTATTTTTATGTGTATTTTTAGACAAAGGGAACATCTGCAAGTTCAATCGATAAACTTGACACGGTTCCTTACTCATGTTGGCAATCGCCACAATCTTTCTGCGACAGGAATCCAGTTCCCGCACAATCTGTTCGTAAGTTTCTCGGTCAATCCCCATGGTCACACCGGAAACATCACGCTCATGAATATCATACTCGTCAATAGCCTTCTGCGCAAAGCCAGCCATTTCACGGTGCATGGAGCGAACCACCAAAGGCATCACTTCGGAATTGCCGACCAAAGCCTTATCCGTCTGCACATAGACATTTTTGGACTTGCGCTGCAAAATCCCAACACTGACCATAAAGTCCAAGGATTTACGCACTTCATCCGCAGTGATCGGCTGCCAGCACATTTCGGCAACATCTTCGGGAGTTGCCCCCGGCATCATCGCCACCAGTTCGCGCAAAACAGGATTTTTCCAAGACTCAAAATAAGTGAAGGCATCTCCATCAACTACACGAATCTTGTTTGCTTCCGCAATATCCTTCATGCTCGCAAAGGCGTTCTTTTTCGTTTCGTCATCCTTCGCCTGGTTATAGCGCACCAAACTGCGGAAATAGGCATACTCGAAGCCGCCCAGGTTCATGGCAGATGCCACCCTTTCAATACCTAGTTCGCTAAGGCTACTTTTCCCTTCGCACACCAACTTCAGGTAAGTCGGCGATGTGAAGCCAGCCAGACGAGCGAACTCACGCCACGTAAACGAGCAAGTCCTCTTACGTTCATCGTAAAAATCCTGCATGCAGCAGCGATAGTCACGATATTCTGTTACCGGTTTCATAAGATCTCCCTATACGAATCATTTCCCTTCATGACTTTAATATAACATTTTTTGTATCATTAGACAAGTTTTAAATGATACAAAATTAAAAAAATTGATTTTTTTTACAAAAAGGACTTGACTGAATCAAAACAAGTTTTTAAATATGGTCTACCGATTGAGAAATCAGTCGAACCACTTGGGGTGGTAGCTCAATTTTGGTTAGAGCACCGGCCTGTCACGCCGGAGGTTGCGAGTTCAAGCCTCGTCTATCCCGCGAAAAAGACTTCTCGAAAGAGAGGTCTTTTCGTTTTTTGACGCTTTTTGCCGTTTTCGTCCTCCAAAAGCCATTTTAAACTATAGTCGCAATTGGAAGAACGCATTTTTCCTCCTTCTCCAAAAAATGTTTATATTAAAAATTAAGAAGGAGTTTTTATGAAGAATATTCATAAATATATACTCATCGCCATTATTTGCGGGCTTATATTCTTTGTTCTCGGATTTCCCTGCCGAGAACTTTTCAAGATTTCCGACACAACTGAAGTCCGCATTGTGGCAGCGCTCCCCTTATTGTTCGGTATTTCCTTTGGATTTGCAGGCGTCCTCGGCTGCGCGATTGCAAACCTCATCGCCGACATCATGTCAGGCTATGACGCGATTATCTTCATCCCAGGATTTTTCGTCCAGATTATTTACGGTTACGTCCCCGCCGTGATTTGGAACAGGCTCCGCAAAAACGACAAGAACAAGTTCAAGCTCGACAAGGTTTACAAGAATGTGCAATACATGCTCATCGTCATCCTAGATTCACTTGCGGCAGCGTTCATGGTCGTAAGCGTCATCAAACTAAAATTTGACGAACACTATTTTTCGATGCTCTCGGCAAACATTTTCTTCAATCAATTTATCACAATGGTGATTATAGGGTTTCCGTATCTAATCTGCGCCTCGCTCATTTGCCAGAACAACATACGCAGAAAGCAGAAAAAAAATGCTAAGTTCATCTTTTCATTCTCGCTCAACGAAAAATTCATCTTGTTTTTTCTAGTCACGAGTATCGTTATTTCCGTAGCGATCGGTATTACAAGCTACCCAAGCATTGCGCTTAAATACGGCGAGAACAACCTTAACCTCTGGAACTACGTTTACTTTTACATCGGCGCCATACTGAACATCGCCATCTGGGTTTCACTCGGGTTCCTCTACTACATGGAACGCACCGTCACAAAGCCTATCGAAAGCATGAGCGAAATCGCAAAGACTTTTGGGCAGAACAAAGATATTTACGAAAGAATCCATAAGACTCTGAAAAAATGCCAAAAATACGTCTACTTTACCTCCGAAGTCGGCAAGCTCGCCCGCTCGTACCAGGAAATGGCAACGGAACTGGACGATTACGTGAAGCACTTGACCGAGGCAACAGCCAAGCAACAGAAAGTCCATACGGAGCTTTCCATTGCAACGACAATCCAGCGCGCATCGCTATCAAAGCCCGTTAATGTTGAAGGTTTTGACAATTACGCTATGATGCGCCCCGCGCTTGAAGTTGGCGGCGACTTTTACGACAACCTCATGATAGACGACGACCACCTCGCCCTTGTGATCGCTGACGTTTCAGGCAAAGGCGTCCCAGCAGCACTCTTTATGATGGTCTCCAAGATCGTGTTGAGACACAACTTGCAACACGGACTCTCGCCCGCCGAAGCCCTCAACCGCGCAAACGATGAACTCGCCGAACACAACGTTCACGACATGTTTGTCACATGCCTTTGCGGTGTGCTGAATATCAAGACGGGGCACCTCGTCTATGCCAATGCAGGTCACGAAAAACCGTTCATCAAGCATGAGAACGGAGAATTCGAGGTCGCCACCCTCAAAAGCGGTTTTGTCCTCGCCGGCATGGAAGGCTACAGGTACAAGGAATTCGAAGTGCAGCTCAAGCCGGGCGATACGATTTTCACCTATACCGACGGCGTTCCCGAAGCCACAAACGAAAAGGACGAAGAATTCGGCATGGAACGTTTGCAGAAAATTTTGAACGAATCCAAAGACGATTCTATCCGCCTCCTGTGCCGCAAAGTCCGCATGGCAGTCAAGGAATTTGCAGGGAACGCCCCGCAATTCGACGACATCACGATGCTAGCGTTCAAGATGAAATAGATTACGCTATTCCAATTTAGACCAAGACTTTATTATTTATTTGACACATTTTAAGTTATTTTCTTATTACAAGACAAGGAGAAAATAACTATGAATACCATTAAGCTTACCGCAATGGCTTTTGGCCTTGCCGCTGCAAACGTTTTTGCGCAAGAAGCCTCAACAGCCCAAACAGCAAATCAGCCCGCAGTCGAACCTACAAAAGCTACAGACGTAGCAGTCGAAAAGAAAGGTCCTGAATTCAAAGTATCCGGAAAAGCGGAGTTCGACGCATACGCACATGCATCAACAGCACAAGATCAAAGAATTTATCATAGCTACGCCTCCACCATCGACGTAGACTTCAATGTCAAATTCAACGAAAACTGGTCTGCCTTTGCAGAAATTGAAGCCGATGGAAATTCCGAAGATCCATTCGTCACCTACAAAAAGGCATACATTCAATACAACAGAGGCGACAACTTCACACTCCGTGTGGGTGATTTGACATTCTCCGAAGGCGCATTCTCATTCTACAATTATGACGATGCAGGGATCTATGCCGCAGGCATGAGAGAACACGACATTCGTGGTCTAGACATGCAGCTATACGGATTTCAATTTGGTTTAGGCTTTGGTCGTGGCAGCAACGACTTTTCATGCAGCAAAAACATATCTTGCTATGGCGAAGCCAACAAAAGCTACGATATCCACTTAGCCTACCAATTTGATATTGCGGGTCAATCATTCCGTCCGTTTTTCCACTATAAAAGCTGGCAAACAAAAGATGAAAACGAGCTTCACGCCGGCTTGCATACCGATCTTTTATTAGGACCTTTTGACATCCACGCCGTTTATGGCTTGCATGCTGACCGCATGAAAAAGTCCTACCCTAACGCCACGCACGCGTTGTTAGCCGAACCCACGTTGAACCTTGGCCGCGTGCTCATCAAAACAGGCATATTCTTCGCTTTCTTTGATGACGATATGGACAAGGCAACAATCCATGAATCCGGCGATGCTTATGAAATCCCTGAATACAAGTTTGCCTACGGCGAAATCGATTTCAAGGCAACCGACATCTTTACCGCAGGTTTTGTGGGTGAATGGCATACAAACACTATCGATAACACGAAGGAACTCGGTTCTGTCAATTTCGGTCCGCGTCTTTACTTCAGCCCGGTCGAGAATCTCAATATGAAAGGTTTTGTAAAGGTCGTTGTCCCCGTGGGAGATGACTGGAAAAAGGATGAACACGACAAATGGGTATCCACCACCGATTACGGCAAAGACGCATCGTTCTACTTCGGCCTCGAAACGATATTCAACTTCTAATCCACCCCAGAAATCCACAAAAATCCTCGGTAAAACACCGAGGATTTTTCTTATATTATCCCTAAAAAGGAGAGCTTATGACCGTCCGAGCCGACGTTACCCCAGATAATCCATCCCGTGCAGAAGTTGATTTTTCCCGCATAGCCAACTTACTCGACGACAATTGGCTCGTCTGGATGGACAGATCCTGGTATTTCGACATCGACAGCACGGGCTCCGTCCTGCGTGAAGTCGACGCAGTCCTATACCACCGCAAGCACGGTCTCCTCCTTGTTGAATGCAAATCCGGGAAAATTTCCGCCCGTTTCCAAGCTCAAACAGGCAATGTTGTCTGGATGCAGAGCGGAAAGTCCATGGCAAAGCCCCCTCACATTCAAGTAGCATCACTAATCGCCCCATTACACGAGCACATGAAAAAACTGCTCAAGGCACCCCTGAATAAAGAATTCTACAGAGTGCGTGTACAATGGGCGGTATGCTTCAGCGACATGGAAAACATGGAAGGCATTCCTCTCTCGGAAATTCCGAGAAAGCGCGCGTTATTGAAGCCCGACATGCAAGACGTGAACAAGTTTGAAGAACGTTTAATTGAAATTCTCCAGACTCCCGAAGAATCCCATGGCGGGAACCCATATCCAAACGAATACCTTGACGAAGACGCATTCTTTGCGCTCCGCAACTTTTTCGACGGCATCGGCGACATACAAACCGCTGCAGACACTTTGCGCGAAGACAATTACTATTCCGAGCAAGCGACAGAAATGCAGCAGATGATGATGGAATCCATTTCCAGGAACAACCGCGTGAGAATTGAAGGCGTGGCTGGTTCCGGAAAATCCCGCATGGTCATCTGGGAAGCGCTCCGACTTTCAAAAATCGGTAAAAGCGTCGCCATCGCTTGCTACAATGACTTGCTCGCCGAAGAGCTCCGCGAAGACGTAGAGAATGCGCTCGCTAAAGAACGCAAAATCGTGACCGACAAATACGGACGCGACGGAGGAGTCGGCTTCGGGAAAATCGAAGTCAACGTTTACGCCGACTGGTGCAAAAAATACGCCAAGGCAGTAAAGGAACTGCCTAAAATGGGCGCCGACAAATCGCAGTATTACGACAAGGAACTGCCCAAGGCATTCACCAACGCCCAGACAAAACTGTTCAAGGACAAGAAGCAGCGCGAAAAGATGTTCTTTGACGCAGTCATTATCGACGAAGCGCAAGACTTCGCCAGCGAATGGATTGACACGCTCATCGGGCTCCTGCGCGATAAGGAACGCGGGTTTGCACGTGTTTTCTACGACCCGGCGCAACGACTTTACGCCAACCGTGACGGCATCGAAAACGTCCAGGTAAAAGCCATGCCGGTCATGGTTCTCAAGCGCGGTTTCCGCAACACCAAGAAAATCCTGGAATGGATTTACAAGAACACCAATATTCGCTTGCAGAGCTACAACAACACGCCACAAGGGACGTCCGTCAAGGAATACCGCTACAAGGATGTTTCAGAAGAAGAGCAGCTGCTCATCAACAGCTACAACGAACTTGAGCGAAAGTACAGCGTCAAGCCTTCCGAAGTTCTCGTCGTCTCCATGCGTAGCGAAGCAAGATCCGGCATCAAAAACATCAAGGATGACCGTTTCGTGTGGAACAAGGTCGGCGGCAAGAAGCTCATTCAGGACAAAGTGAACATCGTGAGTGCCTACCGCATCAAGGGACTCGACACGATGGCGGTAATCCTCGTCGATGTGGAAGAACCGACCGAGACAAGCAAGCGCGAAGACTGGAAACGCCTTCTGCTCGTTGGCGCCACCCGCGCCAAGAAACTGCTGACCGTCATCCGAAAGAAAGTGTAAAATTAAGGGCTTTAATTAGTCGCCCCGCCTCTTGACAGGCTAATAGCTATTAGCTATTTTAGCTAACACACATTAGCCATAAAAGCCGTAAACTTCAAAAACAAGAGGCGCCATGTCCACTAAAGAAAAAATTCTAGAAACCGCATTAACGCTATTTGCCAAAAACGGATACGATGGCACGAGCGTGGAGCAAATCGCCCAGGATGTCGGCATCAAGGCGCCTTCGCTTTACAAGCATTTCAAAGGCAAAGAAGACATTCTGAATTCGCTGATCGACATTGCCGAAGCGCGTTACGAGGAATCGTTCGGCTCCGCGAAGAAAGTCGGCACAATCCCCGAAAGCATCGACGGATTCATCCACGAGACAATGAAGAAAGTGCGCTTTACGATGACCGACCCAATCATCAAAAAAATGCGCATTTTCTTGGTGCAGGAACAGTTCCGCAGCGAGCGCCTCGCCGAAATCACGACAAGGCATCAGGTGGATGGACTTCTGCAAATGTACAAGAAGATTCTCGAAACCCTGATGGCCGCAGGCGTGATTGTGAAGGACGACCCGGAAATGCTTGCGACAGAGATTACTGCGCCCGTAGCACTCTGGATTTCTAAAGTCGATCGCCAGCCGAAATGCGAAAAAGAAGCACTCAAATTCATCGAGAAGCACTTACAACATTTTTTCAAGACATACACAAATGGAAACAGATAGTTTTTTACTGCGCCCGTGGCGCGAAAGCGATGCGGAAGCTTTGTTCAAATACGCTAGCGATCCAGATGTGGGTCCACGCGCCGGTTGGGAACCGCACAAGAGCGTAGAAGAAAGCCTGCAAATCATCCGCACAATTTTTGGCGGGGATCACATGTGGGCCATCGAGCTGAAAGAAACGGGAGAACCCATCGGCTGTATCGGTTACCTGCTCAAAGGCGAAAGCAACATCGACATCGGCGAGAACGAAGCCGAAGCCGGCTACTGGATTGCAAAGCCTTACTGGAACAAAGGAATTTGTACTGAAGCGTTAAAGCAGATGATAGACTATTGCTTCAATGAAAAACACATCGATGTTCTCTGGAGCGACTTTTTCATCGACAACCCCGCCTCTGGACGCGTGATGGAAAAATGCGGGTTCCGCGAAACTGGAGAAATGCGCTACTGCGAAAATCTTTATGGCGGCAGCAAGCGCCCCGTGAAAGTGATGAAACTCCGTCGAAACGGATAAAGTCATCGGCGAACATATTTAAAGGCAAAAAATGGCAAAAGAAATCGATCCGAAAAGCACAACGAGAGCGAAGGCGTTTGAGTTTTGGATGCAAGCTCCGAATCCGATGGTGACATTTTTCAAATCGTTGAATGTCACAAGGCTTGTGAAGGTGAGCAAGAAGCGCGGCTTGAAGTTCAACATGCTTATGGATTACTGCATCAGTAAGGCTGCGGCAAGCGTTAAGGAATTTTACATGCTCCCGGTAAACGGCAAGCTCATGCAATACGATTCAATTGCGGTGAATACAATCGTGAAAAACGACGAAGGCGAAGTCAGCTCTTGCGACATCCCATATTCCGAAGATTTGGCGACATTCAACCGCGACTACCTCAAGTACACAAAAATCGTTGCGGAAAGTTGCCAGGATTGGGACTTGTCCGAAAACAGCATGGTCATTGGCACTTCGGCTATTATCGATACAGAAATCGACGGCGCGGTCGGCATGAATTCCGGCATTTTCAACAACCCGTTTATGATTTGGGGACGTTACAGGAAGCGTCTCTTCCGCTATGAAATGCCAGTTTCGCTCCAGTTCCACCACACGCAAATGGACGGGGCTCACGCAGGGAAGTTCCTTGCGAACTTGCAACAAGCAATTGAGGAACTTCGATAAAATTCGGTAACACTTTTAAAGACCTTAGGTGTTATATAAAAAAGGAGATTCTCGCAGCCGCGAGAATGACAATAAAAATGACTTTAGTTTTGAACACATTGGAATCGGGCGATTGCTCGGAACAGATTAAAGCACTATTTGCAGACAAAAACGAAGAAATAGAAATCATCAACACTGCTGATTTAAAAATTATGCATTGCATGGGCTGCATCAACTGCTGGCTGAAAACTCCCGGCATTTGCAGCATCAAAGACGATTACGAAATCATCCTCAAAAAACTTGTCAATGCCGAGAACTTCTGGGTTGTGGCAGATACGAAATTTGGCTTTATCGACTACCGCGGCAAGCGAGTCTTGGATCGCATCGTCCCGATGCTAAACATGTACATCGAAATCCGCGATGGATGGGAACGCCACCAGTTGCGTTATCACCCACTGAATTTCGGCTTCATATACAAGGGCAACGGTAACCGCGAACTGCTTGAAGAATGGAGCATGCGAGTTGCTAGGAATATGGCAGGGCGTTCGCTGGGAGTTATTAGTTTAGACCAGAATGAGGTTTATGAAAACGCTGCGGAAAAGCAATCCAAGACCGCCGCGGCTCCGTTCGAAAACACCGAACAAATCATCATAATTAACGGAAGCCCGCGCGTCAAGAAGAACAGCAACACGAACAAGATTGTCCAAGCTTTTGCCAAAGGGCTCGAAAAAGCGGGAATCACGCATAAGCTTTATTCGCTCTCAAACCATGCCGAATGGGACGAAGCCCGCGAAGCGTTCATGACGAACGACAACATCATCATTGCTGTGCCACTCTTTGTAGAATGTCTGCCGAGTTTGTTGCTTGAATTCCTAAGTACACTCCCCACAGAACGCAAGCAACCAGCAAAACTCTCGTTCATTCTCCACGGCGGATTTGACGAAGGACATCAGCTGCGCTTGGGCGAAAAGTTTTTGCAGTCGCTCCCAGCGCAACTCGGTTGCACATGCGGTGGCGTCCTCGTGAAAGGCGGCAGTTTCTTGCTACGCAATCGCGAAAACAGCTACATCAAAAAGATCTCCGGCTCTTGCTGGAGACTGCCAGCCGGAAACAACTCCCGATAGAAATCATGAGGACTTACTTCCGGGTATCCCCTCTCCAACATAAGGGCTTCTTTCTCCCGATAAGCAGACTTCCACTCATACCCTCTTTTATCTCTCCTTTTGGTGTATTTTGCCATAGTCTTTTGCACCTCACTCCCTCTCGCCTTGACCGCTAATCTTATCAATGAGTTTTTTTTACCTTTTTCCGTCAAGTATAAGGGAGTGCCTTTTGAGTGTCAATATCTACACCTCACTCCCTCTCGCCTTGACCGCTAATCTTATCAATGAGTTTTTTTTACCTTTTTCCGTCAAGTATAAGGGAGTGCCTTTTTGATGTCAATATCTACACCTCACTCCCTCTCGCCTTGACCGCTAATCTTATCAATACATTTTTGCACCTTTTTCTTCGTACCGACAAACTGGAATTTGTTACTCTTTTGTATCGTAAATAATTTTGCCCGTAAAGTAAATTGAAATGTCCATTTGAACTAAATCTTCTGTTTCTAAGATAGATAAATAACCAGAATACAATACTTGATTATACCCGTATAATTCATCTACAATTTCAAAGCTATAGTTTTTGTATCTCTTTATAAAGCGTTCCAGTTCTAATTTCTCACCGTTGAATTTTCCATAGTTTCCCCATTTGCTCTGCAACATAACGCAGGTACAATCAAAATCCACACCTTCGATTGTGATGTTTCCCTCGACCTGTTCAAAAGGTTCTGTAAGTTTTTCATATCCGTCCTCGAATTCAAGGACTATTGTTTTATCTTGAATTATAATCTTTTTGACCCGCATATCATGCAGACTATATGGAATGGGCGGATTGTGTTTATATTCTGTCCTCATGAGACCTCCCCGTCAAATTCTAATTTATCGATTTCTTTTTACTTACTAATCATACCATACAACAGCATAAGAAACACTAAAATATTGCAGACCATACCGCCCCAAAACAGGTACAACTTCAAGCCCTCATATCTAAAAAAACTGTTCTTACTTTCCTCAAGCTCCCGGATCTTCTGCTTCATCACGCTCGTAAGTGTATCAGACTGCTTCTCAAGAAGCTTTGTAGCCCTCTGTATAGCCTCTATATTCGCCTGTAACGCCTTTCTAACCTCTTGGACGGTGTTTTCCTTAACCTCATCTTTCAGGCTCCCAATCTCGCCCGATATAGCGTCTTGAAGCAATTCGTTGCTGTTCTTCAGCAGCTCTACGCTCTGCTTCAGCTCGCTGATGAGCTTCCTGTTCTGCTCTGCGTCTCTCTGCCTGTTCTGCTCTGCCCTCACTTGTTCTTGATTTGACTGCTTCATCAATTCCTCGCAGTTCTCGCTCGACATCGCCAACGCTTCTTTGAGCAGACTGTTTTCCAGCTCTGTCCGGCTCTGTCGGTTTAACTCTTGAAGCTGCTCTCTTGGACTGCTCTGCTTCTGCTGTTCGTGCATTTCTCTCAAACTCATGCTCCATACTCTCCTTTCCAAAATCCATATTGTAGTATTTTTCCAGCTTGTTATCCCTGATTTTACAAGCCTTTTCTCCTGCCTGTTCCCTGGCTAAGTCGGTATATGTGATGTACTTGTGGCTGTCCTGCCAGTCCACCCCGTACCCTCTTTCATTCATCAGCCGGATAAAGGTTTCCCGGCTGGTCGCTGTTTCCTTACAATCCAGCACCGCAAGGGCAATATCCTGCACATAGCTTTTGACCTTTCCCTGCTCTGCCTGTTTCAAAAGCTGGTAGGTGTCTTTGCTCCATGCCACCGTTTCTTCCCGGACTTCTCCAGCAAATGTCTTTCCTTTCTCCGGCACATGCAAGCCCTGTTCCCAGCTCTGCTCGTTGCACCGTTCCTTTAAGTCTTTAAGGTCGTGCTTACTCAGAGGGTAATTTAGGGTATAACAAAATAACCCACCCGAATATCGTTTTTTTTATTTGGTGAGTTTGTTCTTTCAAATACGAAACAAAAAGAGCCGATGATTCGTGAATTGTTCCACAATTTCATCGGCTCTGCGTCTTAAGCGTCTGGCTCTTTGATGACAGTTATCTTCAAGTTGTCAACTTTAATCAATCTTTCTTGTCTGCATTTTGGACAATAAAGGGGATAATTCTCCAAAACAGTGTCCTTCCTAATTTTATTACGGGTTTTGCTCCCACAAACAGGACACAATATCCATTCGCATTTCATCATAATTAGTCTCTAATCCTTTCAAATCTCATTTTATATGACTTTTGCAAGCTGTTAAGCTAACTTGTGGAACATATGCCGAACCTTATCTATACGGCTATTCGGGCGGCGGGGTTGGCAAATAAATTTACCAATAGCTGGCTGGTATCCTTTTAACTCTGTCAAGCAGACTCCCTGCCCATTTGTGAAATAAGTTAAATCGTTCCTGTATTCTTGAATACATCTAGCAGGGATTTCTCCTTTCAGAATGACCTCGTCATTCTTTATCTGAGTACTTACAATATCTGCACAATACCTTGGAGCATCATGATACGCCCGTGAGAGATATTCCTGCGGTGCATAAATTTCAAAGTGGAGATATGGCTCTAATAGTTCTGTCCCTGCTTTTTTTAAAGCCTGCTCCAATACGATAGGGGAAAGCAGCCGAAAGTCTGCGGGGGTACTTACAGGACTATAATACAATCCATATTCAAAACAGATTTTACAGTCTGTCACTTTCCATCCATACAGCCCCTGCTCGCAGCCATAAAGAACCCCCTCCATAACCGCATTTTGGAACGATTGATTTAAATATCCAAGTGAAACTCTGCTTTCATACTGCACTCCGCTTCCAATAGGGAGCGGCTCTATGGACAACCCGACAGAAGCCCAGAAAGGATTTGGCGGGACTTCTATGTGGATGGTATATTCTGCTTTTCTAAGCGGTCTTTCCATATATATAACAGTAGGCTCTTTTATTTCTGCCTCCACATGATATTTTTCCTCAAGGATGGCACAAATGACTTCCATCTGCAGATTCCCCAAAAAAGAAAGTATAATCTCATGCGTTGTAGTATCCACATAATATTTTAAAAGAGGGTCGCAATCTGAAATTTCTGTAAGTGCCCCAAGCAATATTTCCCGCTGTTCAGATTTCTTTACTGCAATCGTTGTTTGGAGCATAGGGAGAGGATTTTCAATAAATTTTCTCTGCGGCAACAGTATTTCGTTCCCCAAAATACTGTTTAGCTGCAAAACATCATTTGGTAAAATTACAATATCACCAGAGCAGGCTGTATCGGATGAATATAATTCACCGTTTGTCGGAACATACATCTCTGTGATTTTTATTTTCTCTTTTTCAGATATTCTAATAACATCCCTCAAATGCAATGTTCCGCTATATATACGCACATAAACAAAACGCCGCCTTTTCTCTGAATATTCAATCTTAAAAACCTGCCCGCATAGTTCAGATTGACCTTCAGGCGTTGATGAATAAAATTTACTGGCAATTACTTCTATAAGCTGCCGAATCCCCAGATTGTTTTTAGCGCTTCCGTGATAAACGGGAAATAACGTTCCGTTTTGGAATCTCCTGTTTTCTTCCTGTTCCAGTTCTGACATTTTAAACGGTTTCCCTGACATATATTTCTCTAATAGTTCATCGTTTCCCATAATTACCGCATCCCACTGTTCCATATCGTCATTGTCCGTTACATTTATATGGGGATGCTGCCCAACCTTTTGCTTCACTATAATTTCCGAAGAAAGCTTTGCTTTCATTTCCCGATATACCATTGGCAAATCAATCCCCTCTTGGTCAATTTTATTGATGAAAAAAATTGTCGGAATCTTCATTATCTGTAGTGCATGAAACAGTATACGGGTCTGTGCCTGTATGCCATCCTTTGCAGAAACTAATAATACTGCTCCGTCTAATACGGATAAAGAACGGTATACTTCCGCCAAAAAATCCATATGGCCTGGCGTATCTATAATGTTGACTTTTACATCCTCCCACTGAAAAGATGTCACTGCTGTCTGGATAGTGATTCCCCTTTGACGCTCCAAATTCATTGTATCTGTCCTTGTTGTGCCTTCATCTACGCTCCCTAGTTCTGCAATTGCACCACTGGTATACAATAAACTTTCCGTTAATGTTGTCTTTCCTGCGTCAACGTGAGCCAGAATGCCTAAGTTAATTATTTTCATGTGATTTTCCTTATCAACACCCAAAAAAGGGCATAAAAATACCCAGTGATAAATACTCCTATCACTGGGTAAATAACTCCAATAGCCCCCAAACACTTATATGTTTTCGGGCATATAAAATTACATGATAAAAGTATTCTTAAACTGGGTACAAAAAACTAAGCCCCATATTAAAAGTGAAACGGGACTGCTACTTTTTGTTCCCACTATCAAATTGACAGTTTATTTAAGAATACCTTGCCGCATATTTATTAACTCCTTGTATAATACTGAATCTAATTATATTCCTTAGATTAGGCAAGTCTTTTTCTGTAAATTCATGCACAAAAAGCAGATTTTTCCATTTCCTTCTCGGTTAAGTAAGCTTTTTCTTCCATCCATTCCTCGTGTTGTTCCATCAGTAGCGAGCCGATGAGCCTCTCGTACGATTCTGGATTCGGGAAGACGCCTACGACTTTTGTCCTCTTCTTGATTTCCTTGTTCAGGCGTTCTACGCAGTTCGACGTCCTGATTCTTCGCCACCATCCCTCGTTGAAGTCGAAGTAGGTCATGGATTCCTCCGCGTTGCTTTCCAGCCAATCCGCGAAGGACTGGTGCTTCTTGGTCTCGGACCAGTATTGCACAGCACCGCGTAGCGCCATGAGCGCATTCGCCTTGTCCACTTGGGAAAAGATGTTCCGCATTGTCCTGGCGATCTCCTTGCGCTCCTCGATTTTCCTCGCATACGCCTGCGCGTTCTGGCAGAGATGGAAGTAGCAGCGCTGCCAGGGAACCGCCGGGAACACGGCCTTCCTCGCCGCCTTCATTCCCGGGTGGTCGTCACTCACTATCAGCGTCACGCCGTGCATGCCCCGATTCACCAGGCTCGTGAAGAACGTCCTCCAGTGAACCTCGGCTTCGCTAGTAGAAACAGACATCCCGACCACCTCGCGCTTGCCTGCGGCATTGATTCCTATAGCCTGCAGTACTGCGGCATCTACGACGGAACCGTTCATGCGGACTCGCTGATATTCCGCATCTACGTAGAGAACCGAATAGCATCCAAGGGGCCTCTCCCTGAACAGCCGTATCTCCTCGTCGAGCGTCTTCGCCGCATCCGACACCTGCGTGGAACTGACTTCGAGCCCGCACATTTTTTCGAGGATGTTCTTCACCTTGCGGGTGGAGACTCCCTGGACGTACATCTCCGCCATGGCGAGCGTCAGCGCCCTCTCGGAACGAAGCCCCTTTGTCAGCGATCGCGGGTAGAAGTCGCAGTCTCGTGTCTGCGGTATCGACAGGGCCACGGATCCGGAGCGCATTTTGACCGTCTTCGACTTGAAGCCGTTGGCGTAGCCCAGGCGGCCTTCGGTACGCTCGTACGCACCCGCGTTCAGGAATGCCTCCCGTTCCAGGCGCATCGCCTCGTTCATGGCCATCCGGAAGAGTTCCATCAGAAAATCGGGTCCCTGGTCGATCAGGGCTTTCAAAATTGTCGGGTCAAAACTATATTTGTTTTCGGAGTTCTCCATATTTAGTCCTTTATTTGATTTATGGTAAAACCAAAAATAGGATGTGGAAACTCCACTTTTTGTTTATAGGGCCCAAAAGCGCAAAATTTCAGGCTCTTTTGATTTTACAGAAAGAAATTTACATCTTCAAAAAGATGACCGACAAGATGCTCGCCTCTTACACAACCATGGGACAATCTTTCGCCCGCAACGGCAATTTCATGACGCCCGAAGCAAAGAAATTTACAGGCTTCGAAAAAAATCCAAAGATAGGAATCCTGCTATTCAACCTCATTTTCAAGCGCATCGTCAAAAAGAACTTTGAGCGGATCGCGCAGGAATGGGGTTGCACAGAACCGCTAGACCGTAAGCCGTATTAAACAAAGGATCAACTTAATGAAACTAAAGAAATTGGAACATAAACTAACCGTCTGTAAAGTAGCGGACATTAAAGATGTTGATACGGACAAGGATTTCTATTTCATTGGCAAGACCGATGAAGAAATATCCCTCGTATGCAAAACAGATGATGTACCCCAAAATACCATTGAACGAGATGATGGATGGCGAGGTTTCCGCATTCAGGGAGTACTTGATTTTTCTCTTATAGGCGTTCTTTCAAAGTTGTCAGCTATTCTTGCGGAAAATGACATCGGAATTTTTGCGATATCCACTTTCAATACGGATTATATTCTTGTGAAAGCCGAAAATTTCGAGAAAGCGCTGAAAGTCTTGTCTGATGCGGGATATGACGTGGTGTGATATTTCAAAAAAACTACGGAAGGGACTTGACAAAAATTTCAAAACAGTGTACATTTGTGCATATAGTATAAGGAGGTTTTGCGATGAAATTAGAGGGCTTTGGATTTTTTGTCGATAACATGGCGACAATGGTCCGCTTTTATAGAGATGTCTTGGGTTTTGAAATCAAGGAAGACGAAAATACGACTAACGTTTTTCTAGAAAAGGACGGCACTTTGTTCTTGCTGTTCCGAAAATCCGATTTTGAAAAAATGACAAGCCAAAAGTTCGCTTACTGTAAAGGCGTCAACGGGCATTTTGAAATTGCATTAGGCGTCGCGAACTATGCCGAAGTAGATAAGGCGTACGCCAAAGTCACTGCTGCAGGTGCAAAAGGCGTCATGCCGCCGACTACGGAACCGTGGGGGCAACGTACCTGCTACATCGCCGACCCCGAAGGCAATTTGGTAGAAATCGGGTCTTTCGTCAAGGATTAACAAATAAAGGAGAAATCATGGAATTAAAATTTTGTCAGAGCTGCGGAATGCCGCTCACACCGGAAATCCTCGGCACAAACGCCGACGGCAGCAAGAACGAAGAATACTGCATCTACTGCTACAAGGACGGCGCGTTCACCGGCGACTTCAACATGGAACAGATGGTCGAATTCTGCTCGCAGTTCGTCGATGAATTCAACAAGAACACCGGCAAGAACCTCACCCGCGAAGAGTACAAGGCAGAACTCCGCAAGTATTTCCCGACTCTCAAGCGCTGGCGCCTCCCCGCGGACCAACTTCCGCACGCCACCTCGCCCATGAAGCAGAAGTTCATTGAAGAAGTCAATGCTCTCGGTATCAAGGACATGCCGAAAATCGACAACCTCTTTGTGCTGCAAGGTTCATTCATCAATCAGGAATACAAGATAAACGGCAATAGCGTCAAGCTCTTGGACGATAACGCTAGCTACTGGGGCAACCAAGTCGAAAAGCTGGGAGCCGAAGGCCGCTGCTACGGAATTGCCTGCAACGAAAACTACATTCTCGTGAGCGAATACGGCAAGAACGGAGCTGATGCAGAAATCATCGTATTCAAGAAGAGGTAAAGGCCATCCACCTCCAGTAGAAGTCCGCCCATCCTAGCCCATTCACTTGCCAAATAGTCTTACTTTAGCTATATTCAGCCCACCATCCAATTATGGGGATATAGCTCAGTTGGTAGAGCGACAGGTTCGCAATCTGTAGGTCATGGGTTCGACTCCCACTATCTCCACGTAAAAGAGGCAAGCTTTCGCTTGCCTCTTTTTTTTAACTCCATATTACCAAATTCAATGAACGTCAAAGCCGCCTAAATATCCCATTTTACACCAAGCTTAAGCTGCGTGAGCACAGTGCTTTCGCGGTACAATCCCTTGTAGAAATTGGGCAAATCCATGTGTTTGTAGTTGCGTTCGAGCCCTAAATAAAAAGTCATCATCTTGTATTTCCACGAAGCTGAACCGCCCCAAGTGCCATTGAACTTCTTGATTTTTTTGAAATCCTCGTCCGGTCCGCCAACAGCGAATCCATAGAACAAATTCATTTTCGCTTCAACGGAAAAGCGGTTCTTAAACTTATACGAAATTCTAGAACGGAAAACCGGACCAAACCATTTGCCCATCGTCTGGCGGTAGACAATACTTTCTACAGAAGGTTCCGCAGGAGAATTCGCCTCATACATTTCATATTCATCATCGGTCATTTCGGCGCCATGGTCACTCAAATACTGCCAGTATTCATTATAAGCACTAACAGATTGTTTGTAGATCGCATAAGATTCCATAAACGATTTGTAGTCAAAAGCGGAATCCGCTTCAAATTTCGCCCCGACATAGACCGTTCCGTTCAAGCCCTCCGAAACAGTCCTGTGCCACGACGCATAAGCAGCAAGCGACATCGGACCTGACGTTTGGTAATACGCCCAAGCCACCGCACCGACACGTTGCTTTTCAAAGCGGAACAAATCTTTTTCGAACCAGAGGTAAAAATCCGAAGAAAGTTCCTTGCCCTCGATATTGAAATCGTAACCCGCATCCAGGAGCATCCCATGCCCCATCAGCGTGTATTCCAAACCAAGTACAAGGTTCCAGTCGTTCGTATCAAGAACCGACATTTCGTCGTTATTCAAGAAATAATCGCCCTGCACTGAAGCGGCAAACGTATGCGACCAGGTCGCCGTTGTATAATCAAAGTACGGGTTCACATTCAAGAAGAGGTCACCGCCTTTTTCAGCTTCCTCCAAACCCGTTTCCTTGTAGTGCATGCCGTAAAGTCCAAGTTCGCCAGCCAAATGGAATTCCCACGGACATGCCTCACTTGCAGCACTAGAATTTTCGCCATCCGCTAAGCCAAGTGCCGATTTGTAATCGCGAATAATTCCCTGAATTTCATCCGTGTACTCGCCTGGCAACGCAACCGCCTCTTCAAAAGCCTTGAGAGCCGATGTAATATCACCAGCCTCCTCAAGCTTCATCGCTCGGTAATACGCTTCCTCCTGCGTCTCAGCATAGAGCGCAGTTGCAAGCACAAACATTATCAAACCAAACCAACGGATCATCTACTTTTTCGGGAAAGGTCCCTTCTCCCATTCATGCGGGTTCTGCTTTTCCCAGGGATTTCGTTCAATCGGACGAGGACCGAACGGGCGCATCGGTTCCATGCGACCTGGGACAAACGGATTCATACCACCCTGCGGTCCCTTGTGCTGTTCCTTTTCGTCCAATTTCTTTTCGCGGACAAACTCATCCTTCGGCTTTTCCATATTCTTTTCATGCGGTTTCTCAGGAATCGCTGGCTTTGCAGCGACACTCGGCATATCCTTCTTTTCTGCAGCCGAATTATTCCTCAAGTCCTTGAGAATCTGCTCGCGGGCAATGCGGCGTTTTTCACGCATTTTCTGCCAGTCCACATTTTCCTTTTCGGACATTTTCGGAGCTTTATCCAAAGTTTCACGAGCCTCGACAGGAGTCGGGACGCTCGCTTCTGGGCGAGAATCTATTTCGCCAGCCATGGCGGTCGCCGCCATCACAGCGGATGCCATTACAATCTTCTTCATGGTGAGTCTCCTTAAATTGAGCTTCAGCATTTTAAAAACATCCCTATACCTTAAAGTCTTCTTTTTTCAAGCCCAGGCGTTCCATAATTTCACGGAGCACCTTGCGGTCGATACCAAGAATCGTAGAGGCGAGCGTAAGGTTCGCATTCGTATCCTTGAGCGCGCGCGAAATGACTTCGCGTTCGACCGCTTCGCGGGCTTCCTTGAGCGTGCGCGGCGATTCCTTCGCCTGCACCTGCATGTCATCAAGTCCTAAATCCTTGGGCTGGATTACGCCATGCACGGCCTGCACCAAGCCTTTCTGCACGCGGTTTTCGAGTTCGCGCACATTGCCCGGCCAGTGGTAACCGAGCAGCGCCTTTTCAGCATTACGACTCAGGTGGAATTTTCCACGGCCATATTCTGCGCCATAGCGCTGGATAAAATTCTCCGCCAAGAGCACTACATCCTGACCGCGATCGCGCAGCGGCGGGAGTTCAAGCGGCAGCACCTGAATGCGGAAGTATAAGTCTTCGCGGAAGCGTTTTTCGCGCACGGCCTCTTCCAAGTCCACATGCGTTGCACTGATTACGCGCACGTTCACCGGAATTTCACGGTTGTCGCCTACACGCGTGATGTGCTTTTCTTGCAACACGCGCAAAAGCTTCACCTGCATATTGAGCGGAAGCTCGCCGATTTCGTCAAGGAAAATCGTACCGCCATCGGCTTCTTCGAAAAAGCCCTTCTTGTTTTCAATCGCCCCCGTGAACGACCCCTTGGCATGCCCAAACATGAGCGATTCCATCAAGTGCTCCGGAATGGCACCGCAGTTCACCGCAATAAACGGCTTTTCGGCACGCGGGCTATGCTTGTGGATGTAACGCGCCATCACTTCCTTGCCCGTCCCCGTCTCGCCACGGATAATCACCGGAAGCGGGAGCGGCGAAAGTTTATCGGCCATCGCAATCACATCGACCATCGCCTTCGAAGAATAGACAATCCCATCCTTGCGGACAACATTCTTAAGCGTATCGAGCGATTCCTTATCGCGCAAACGATCATAAGCGGCAAACGCAAACTTTTCACAGACCGCCACAAACGAATCAAACAGAGCGCTATCTTCGTCGGTGAACGGTTCCTTGCGGGCGGCACGCTGCAAATAGAGATACCCCGCCTCGGATTCCGGCGTTCTAAACGGAGACACCATAATGCTCGTGAGCTGGTTCTGCACAATGGACTTGGACAAATCCGCCGACTCGTCATCGAGCTGGTTCCAAACCACGGCGCGCTTTTCGTTTTTCGCAAGTCGAACCGCCGAAATCGAAATCGAGACCTTCTCCGGATTCGAGAAATGAAGCGGTTCTTCGCCACCAATATCCAACACAGCGGCATCGGCATGCAAAACGCCTTTTGCCACTTCGAGAATTTTCGGGAAAAGAGCCTCCGGCTGTTCCTCATCTAAAAGAGTCTTGACCACATCAAGCATCTTTTCTGTAGCGAGCATGGATTCCGATTTCATAACAAAGCCCTTTTGCGGTTTTGCTGCTATTCGGCAGAGGGCACCGGGAGCTCCATAAGCAAGCTATCCACCTTCAAATCCGGGGCTTTCTCGCTTTCTACAGACGGCTCAATGTTCCTCGACCGCTTTAACAGCCGGTCCCCTGTTGCATCGATACCGAAACTCATTGTTCCACTCGTAAGCAACAGCACTATCAAGAGTAATATAAGTCCCGAAACGCCCAAAACAGTCCATTTTAGCCAATTATTTTTCTTGCAAACGACAAACGGAAGCCCCTTTTCGAGGGTCACTGGAACTTTTCGCCCCACATTCAGGTTGTTATCCGGGCGATTAATGGATTGGATATATTGGGTAATGCAACTCGAAAGCGCAATTTCCCCATGCGACACTTTATCAAGTGCAATTTCCAAAATTTCATCAAGCTCGTCAAAGTCTTCGACGCGATCCGAGACATCCGCACAGAGAAGTCCCGACCAAAGCGGTTCCAGCACCGAGAGCTGTTGCGCACCTTCGGGCGTATCAAAGGCGCCCGTTGCATAAAGCTTTTCTGAGATGTTCAAGTCCTGCACATTCGCCATCTGCTCGGCAAACTGCTCGTAACCATCTGCAGTAATCAGGTCCTCGCCCGCAATCCAGCGGTACAGCAAAAGCCCAAGGCTGAACAAGTCGCTTTTTTCATCGGCAGGCTTGCCCTGAAAGCGCTCCGGAGCCGCATAAGCAAGCGCACCCGGCCCCACAATGCCGCAGTCAATCAATACCGTCCGGAGTCCAAGACCCGCATTTCCGCCACCATCGCCATCCATCGCAAATATCACATTAGCGGGGCTCAAGTCGCCATGCGACACCCCCTGTTTGCGCAACGCCGCAAGCGCCGAAGAGACTTGCCTCAGCGCCACAAGCGCAACCGGCACCATCATACGCCCAAGCGTTTCCGAAGATTCGCCATTTATATAATCGTAAATCAGGTAAGGCGTTCCATCGCGATTGCCCCATTCTTCAATGCGGTACAGCCCCGGCTCACGCACCTTATACGCACGTTCCACAACGTTTTCATCAAACGAGAATCCGTCATTATACCACTTGAGCACATACGGTGCGCCGCCCACATTCAACAGGTAAATCGAGGCTTCGCCACCACGATGCAGCAAGGCGGCTCCCTTCACGGAGTCCAAGAGCGTTTTTTCGAATTTCTTCATGGCACGCCCGCTCACAGTTTACCTGAATAAACCATCGCCTTGAGCGAGTCTTCGGCAATGCGCGTCCACTTGGCAAGTACCGCATCTTGCGGCAACGCTTCACGCCCCATCGACCAGATATCCCATGCGGATTCATAGTCATGAGCGTTCCAGTAAAGGTTTCCGAGGTTCACATACGCCGATGCAAATTTCGGTTCCTTGGTCACGATGTACGCATAAATTTTCTTGGCACCATCAATGTCACCATGCCCAGCCATGATTAGCGCCTTCAGATTATAGCTAAAGTAATTTTCCGGATCCAGCTGAATAGACTGGTCCAAAAGCGCCATCACCTTCGCCTGGACATTCTCGGCAAGCATCGCGCGGGCAAGGTAAAATAGCGCTGTCGAATACATAGGCTTCGACTTTTCGCTCGAATCCACCACAGACAAAATTTTGAATTCGCGAACAGTGCGTTCCCAGAGCGCAAGCGTACTTTCTTTTAGGCGTTCCTTGTCTTCGGCAACGGCGTAATAGGCAATAGCAAGGCCATAGCGGGCATCGCGATTTGCAGGTTCAGCATCCAACACTTTCGAGAAGTTTGTAACAGCGCGGTCGTAATCGCCAATGCGGAGAGCCTCGTCACCACGTTTCAGGTCATTCCCGTTGCAAGCACAAAGAACCGCCGCAACAAAAATTGCGAACAAGGCCCCAATAGCGCAACACAAACGATTATGGACAACCCGACATTGCATGCTAGAAGTATATATAAAATTTTAGTTATTAGTTACTAGTTATTAGTGAGTAGCATTGTTTATTTGTCAGCAGCTTACCGTTGACTATTGACCTATGACCATTGACTAATGACCAAACAAAAAACGCCCTCCGGGATTTCCAGAGAGCGTCCAATGACCAAATTTGTTTGTCGATTACTTTTCGATTTCGTACTGAGCAACGAGGTTGCCTTCAGCATCGAGAGCACGAACGACGTTTTCATCGCGCTGGAGAGTGAGGCTCGTGGTTTCGCCCTTAACAGTGGTGTACTGCACAGAGAGAGTACCATCTTCGTTCTTCACAGCGGCAACGGAATTACCCTGTTCGTCCTTCTGGTAGTAGGAGTCGTCTGCAGCAAGCGGATTGGAACCGGTCCAGAATTCAACAGTGTTGAGGACGAGCCAGTCCACGAGACCGATACTGATCGGGTAAACCGGAACAACCCACATCAAGAAATGGACGCAGGAATTGAGCCACTTATTGCCCAAAGTGCCGTTCCAGCGGAGGAGCTTCTTAGTGAGACCATAGCTACCATGGCAGCCAGAGAGGACGAGAACGCTTGCGCAAAGAAGAGCGGCAATAGCTTTTTTCATGATTATAAACTCCTTATATTTAAGTGTTTTGTTTTTGCAAAAAATATAAGAAACAATAATACAATTTGCTAGTGCAACACTCTTTATCCCACAGTAAAATTACAATTACCTTTACTTATTCCGTGAGTAAGCTCACATGTGGCTCAAGGATACGCAAGCGATTCAAATCACGATATTTGACCCAGCGGAAGTCGTCGTATCCATATATATGGACAAAATTCCGGCAAAGTTCCACCTCGTAACCTAAAATCCGTCCCCCGTCTCCATAGCTAAAATCGACCGCTCCGAGAGGGTGCATTTTCTGCGGATTTACCGTTAAACGCTCAAAAAAAGCCCTTTCCAGGGCATCTTCTGCAGTTTCGCCATCTTCCAAAATTTCGGTCGGGAGTTCCCAATAGCCCGGGAAAAGCATTCCACCACCTCTTTTACACATCAAAATCCGCCCTTTTCGCCGAACAATCCCGCAAACAGCCAGCATTTTAACCCCTCCTGAGATACCGATCACAACTTTTTGCTTGCATTTCTTTTATTTTTTTAATAAATCTACAAATATCATACAAAGATGATACAATCTATGTTTTGGAAATTTAGGAGGTGAATCATGAATGCGATAACTAAAGTGACTAGTATTATTACAGCTATTGCAGTTTCATCCATTTTTGCAGCCAAGGCACCCGTAGCTAAACCCGCCGCCAAAAAGCAGGAAGCTCTGACCGTCTGGATTATGCCAAACGGCGCATCGCCACAAGAAAAACTTGAACAGAGATTAAACCTCTTTACCAAGAAAACAGGAATCAAGACAAAAGTCACCGTTCTGGACTGGGGTGTAGCCTGGAACCGCATCACGACGGCACTTGCCACCGGCATAGACGCACCAGACGTATTACAGCTCGGCACAACATGGGTCCCGTACTTTGCTTCCCGCGGCGAAATCAAGCCTTTGAACGAATGGCTCACACAAATTGATTCCACGAGGTTCGTTCCCGTCAGCTGGAACACGACTCATATCGACTCCGACACGACCATCTATTCCGTTCCGTGGTTCATCGATATCCGCCCAATTTTGGCCAACAAACGCATTCTCAAGAAGAACGACATCAATCCTGACGATGTCTCTACATTTGATGGATTCGTTAAAGCCATCCGCAAGGTGAACAACAGCCACGAAATGCTCGACGACGGCACCAAGGTCCGCGCATTTGCATTCCCGGGAAAGAACGACTGGAATATCCCGCACAACTTCGCCCCGTGGATCTGGAGCAATGGCGGCAATTTCATCGAAAAAGACGCTAATGGCAAATGGAAAGCGAGTATCCTCACCCCAAAGACCATTTACGGTATCGCAAAGTACTTGAGCTTTGTGCTTGATACGCTTGTAAGTACAGATGCATTGCAGATGAATACGGCCCAGATTGTGCAACACTTTAATGCGGGTGAACTCGCCTTTATCGTAAACACATCCGAAGTCATCATGCAGACGCGAATCGAAGGCGAAAAAGGCGGCCTTTTGAACACGAGAATCGGTAAGGATAGCGTGATGGCACTCCCCATCCCGACAGGCACGGAAGGTTCTGTCAGCTTTATCGGCGGAAGTAACCTCGCCATCCCGACAGGCAACAAAAAGCAAGAATCTTTGGATCTTTTACTTTATCTCACCAACGATGAAAACTTGGATGCATATACAAAGCAAATAGGCATGCTCCCCGCATCGAAGAAGGTTCTTGCCAACTGGTCCAAGGACGACGACTACAAGACGCTCGTTCCTATGCTCGGCACAGGGCGTGCCTACACAGCCATTCCAGAATGGGGCGATATTGAACAGATCCTCGGATCCATGTTCAGCGCCATTTGGGACCATCTCGAAATCCCGGCGCTTTACTCCGAAGAAAAGATTTATGAAATCCTCGCGAATTATTCAAACGACATAAACAAGCACCTGAACCACCCAATTTCCGGAGACCTCACATTCGCAGAATTCCGCGAAACCTGGCATAAGGCATTGGGCATCAAGGACGAAAACCAGAACAAGGGTATCGAAGAAAAAACAAAGCCGACCGAAGAAAACGATTCCGGTTTCAGCCGTACCCCGTGGATTTTCGCCATCGCAGTGCTTTTAGGATTCGTTTTCGCCGTCACTCGTAGAAAAAACTCTAACAAAAAATGATTCGTTAGTTATATTTCTAATAAAAGACTAAAGGGCTTATGGGATTAAAGATTTCTAACATCACGAACAGCATCATCATCAAAAGCTTATTGCTCTTGATTGTTTCGATGCTTGTCATCGTGATGATTGGAAACTACGTCTTTACCCAAAGGCAGATGAAGACGACCTTAAAGCTGAGTTACGATAACAACGAAACCCAGTTACAGCAGCTTGCCAACACAGCCAACAACGAAATGGAACAGTTCGCAAGCCGTCTTTCGCTGCTTGCCAAGACTTCCGAAATTCAAAGCATGGACAAGCTCACGGCGGCAGGTTACCTCAAAAGCTTCAACATATCGTCGCTATTCATTTCGGGCGAATCCATATCGCTCTTTGACCGTAGCTACAATCTTGTCTGCAACAACTCCATGCTAGGCACAACCAAGATAACCTACCCTATCGAGTTCAATAGAATTTCTCCTCACAGGCCGACCATTTCTCCATGGTTCCGCGACACCGACGGCACTCCCAAGCGAGCCTTTGGCGTTGTCGTTTCGGACAGAGCCATGGGTGATGGAAGACTGGTATCAAACTTTTCGATTCGCCGACTCTGGAAATACTTTTCGGAATACAAAGTCGGGCAAAACGGCATTCTCATCGCATGCAATGGCCAAGGCGAAATCCTTTACCACCCGGATATGAGAACTTGGCTTGACGGAGTCCACAAGATTACGGAACTCGGACTTGGCGACATGAACATCAAGCAGGATAGCGATAATTCCATTCGTTTCGTAAAGCTGGACAACGGAAAGTCCTACCTCATCAACAGGACTTTCAACCCGACTTACGACCTTGGTCTTATCGCCTTACAGCCTAAGACAGAAATTGATGCAATGGTTTCGTCGGTTCACCATGTCAGCCAAATCATTTTGTTCAGTTCGATTATCGCCATCTTGCTCGTGTCTCTTTGGCAAATCCTGATTGTCTGTAAGCCGCTCAACAACCTGATCGACCACATTTCACAGATTACCGAAGGAAACCTCAACATCGAGGAATTCAAGGCAAAGAGCAGCCAGGACGAAATCGGCAGACTCGCCAAGGTGTTCAACCAAATGCATGCAACCATCAAGCGACAGATTCAGGAACTGAACGCGCATAGGGACATGCTTGAAAAAGAAGTCAAGGAACGCACCTACGAGCTTGAACAAGCTAACAAGAAACTGGACTTGATTTCGAGAACGGATGAACTGACGCAGTTGCCGAACCGCCGTGATATGCACAGGACGATTGAAAAGGAAGTCGACCGAGCAAACCGCTTTAGAAAGGCATTTAGCATTATCTTTATCGATATTGACCATTTCAAGGATGTGAACGACACCTACGGACATGCAGCAGGCGATGCCGTACTCAAGTCTGTCGCAAGCACCATCCGCAGTCTGTTGCGCAAATACGATGTGCTCGCACGCTACGGTGGCGAAGAATTCTTGACTTTGTTGCCGGAAACGGAATTGAAGGACGCCTCACACGTCGCCGAACGTTTCCGCAAGCAAATTGAAAACCAGACCATCTTCTTTGGCGGTCAGGAAATCAAAGTTACCATTACACTTGGTGTTGCCCAGTTCGATAGCAGCCAGGGCGCAGAAAAGTGCATCCAGCTTGCCGACAAGGCGCTTTACGAAGGCAAGGAACA
Organism: Fibrobacter sp. UWB13; assembly: GCF_900177805.1. Taxonomy (NCBI): domain Bacteria; kingdom Pseudomonadati; phylum Fibrobacterota; class Fibrobacteria; order Fibrobacterales; family Fibrobacteraceae; genus Fibrobacter; species Fibrobacter sp. UWB13. The sequence continues at coordinate 158,155 of NZ_FXAX01000003.1, forward strand.
CGGTCGAAACAGGGTTATCCTCTGGACAGACGATAAAGCCGTAGAAAGCACCGAAAAGCAACAAGCATAAATAAGATTCGCAAAATTTCTATTTTTGCGTTCATGAACATCGACTTCAACCGTAGACTTTCCATCGCTCCGATGCTCGACTGCACGGACCGCCACGAACGTTATTTTTTGCGTTTGCTTTCCAAGCACATTTTGCTTTACAGCGAGATGGTTGTGTCTACGGGGCTTTTGCATTGCGAGAACAAGGACTTGTTCCTCGGGCACGAGCCGTTTGAACACCCGGCTGTGTTGCAACTCGGCGGTAGCAATCCGGCAGATCTTGCCGCCGCATCAAAGCTCGTGGAAGCAGCAGGCTTTAGCGAAGTCAACTTGAATTGCGGTTGCCCATCGGACCGTGTGCAGAACGGGAACTTCGGCGCATGCCTCATGAAAGAGAAAAACGTCGTTGCCGATTGCTTCAAGGCAATGCAGGATGCCGTTTCGATTCCGGTTTCTATCAAGTGCCGCATTGGAGTCGATGATCTGGACAGCTGGGAATTTTTCACAGACTTCATCCAGACCGTGCGTGATGCGGGCTGCAAAATTTTCATCGTGCATGCGCGCAAGGCTTGGCTCAAGGGACTTTCGCCTAAGGAAAACCGCGAAGTGCCGCCACTCCATTACGAGTTCGTCCACCGCCTCAAGGCGGAGATGCCGGAGCTGAACTTGAGCATCAATGGCGGCTTCAAGACGCTCGACCAGGTCGAAGAACAGCTGAAGGATTTGGACGGCGTGATGGTCGGTCGCGAAGCATACGAGAATCCGTGGTTCCTGCACGACGCCGATGCAAGAATCTTCGGGGATGTTCGCCCTGAAAGCAACAACCCGGCTGAGATTATTGCCGGAAACGCTCGCCCCGCCACAAGAAAGGCGCTCCTCGAAGCCTACCTCCCCTACGTCGAGAAGCAAACTGCTGAAGGCTGCCCTGCGACAATTCTCGTGAAGCACCTCTACGGACTTTTTGCAGGACTCCCGGGCGCCCGCAAATTCCGCGCCACGCTCAGCAACGAGAGCCCCCGCGCCCACCTTTACGGAGGCGCCGCCGCCCTCATCCGAAAAGCGATGGAACTCGTCGGAGAATAGCACGAAATCTTCGCCCCTACCCCTTGACAACCGAATAAAATTTTTCTCTATTTGGTGGCGTATTTTTAAGTTTAACCTTTAACGGAGATACAACATGCCTTGCGGAAAGAAAAGAAAGCGCAGGAAGATTGCGACTCACAAGCGTAAGAAGCGCCGTCGTCGTGACCGTCACAAAAAGAAACTTCGCTAATATCCGTTAGCATTTTCTTGTGATTTCCTGTAAAAGACGGAGTGTAAAAGCTCCGTTTTTTCGTTTTTCATTTAGAAAAGTGACCAATTTTAGCGACAAAAAGACATCTGTTGATTCACAAATCAAACGATAAATAGGGATACCCCCAAAGGAAACTAAATGATAGATCGCAACAAACACTTCCTCCGCTTGACCGACTGGAGTGAAGAAAAAGTTCTCGAAACCATCGAGATTGCCTCGCGTCTCAAGGCTGAAGTTCACGCTGGTAAGGTTTCTGACCGACTCCACGGCCAGAACATCGCCATGTTCTTCGAAAAACCGTCGCTGCGAACTATTACGACTTTCCAGGTGGGCATGAACCAGCTCGGCGGTCACGCCGTGCTCCTCTCCCCGGATTCTATCGGTCTTGGCAAGCGCGAAAGCGTCAAGGATGTCGCCCGCTGTCTCAGCCGCTGGGTCAACGCCATTGTGGTCCGTTGCTTCAAGCAGCAGCTCGTCGAAGAACTCGCTGAATATGGTACGATCCCGGTCGTGAACGCATTGACTGACGATTACCATCCGTGCCAGGCAATCGCTTTTGCCCAGATGATCAACGAAAACCTCGGCGGATTCAAGAACGGCAACAAGTCGAAGACGGTCGCCTTCATCGGTGATGGCAACAACGTCGCGAACTCCTTCCTTGCCCTTTGCTCTAAAGTCGGTATGAACTTCACGCTCGCTTGCCCGAAGGGTTTTGAACAGCCCGCCAAGGTTGTCGAAGAAGCTCAGGAAGGCTTGAAGAAGCACGGCTGTCAGTACCGCGTATTCCACGACCCGAAGGAAGCTGTCAAGGACGCCGACATTCTCTATAGCGACGTTTGGGTTTCTATGGGTCAGGAAGGCGAAAAGGCAACAAAGCAGAGCCACTTCTTGCCGTTCCAGATCAACGACGAACTCTTGAAGCTCGCTCCGGCACATTGCAAGGTCAGCCACTGCTTGCCGGCTCACCGCGGCGAAGAAATCACAGACTCTGTGATGGACAATCTCGACGTGAACATGAGCTTCGAAGAAGCTGAAAACCGCCTGCACGCTCATAAGGCTGTTTTGTGGCAAGTGATGACTCCGTTCAACAAGTAAGAGTCAAGTCTTGATGAAATTCGCCCGGCATCACCGCCGGGCTTTTTTATTGTCAACGCACCCCTAAATAGCTATATTTGGACTCGTTTTAAAAGGAGTTGCGAATGTCCTTCATTCAGGATCTTAAGGAAAAAGTTCTCGGCGGTTACGAAATCACGCGTGATGAGGCAATTAAGCTTTTGAGCGAAGACCTCGACGAACTCACGAAAGCCGCCGACGAAATCCGAGAAAAATTCCACGGCGACGACTTTGATTTTTGTTCCATCGTGAACGCCCGCAGCGGTCGCTGCTCCGAAAACTGCAAGTACTGCGCCCAGAGCAGCTACTACCACACCGGCGCCCCGGAATACAAGTTGCTCAGCGCCGACGAAATTGTCGCCGACGCGAAGAAGAAAGAAGCGGCAGGCATTCCGCGTTACTCCATTGTGACTTCGGGCCGTACGCTTTCAAATCGCGACGTGGAGCAGATTAGCGAAGCACTCCGCCGCCTGAAAAAAGAAACGAAGCTTTCCGTTTGCCTTTCGGCAGGACTCTTGAACAAAGAACAGTTCGACAAGCTCAAGGAAGCAGGCCTCACCCGCTTCCACAACAATCTGGAAACGTACCGCCGCCACTTCCCGGATGTTTGCACAACGCACACCTACGACGATAAAATCGGCGCACTCCAGAACGCACTTGCGGCTGGCCTCGAAATTTGCAGTGGCGGCATCATGGGCCTTGGCGAAACGACGGAAGACCGAATCGACATGTGCCTGGATTTGCGCAAGCTTGGTGTCAAGTCCACTCCGGTAAACGTGCTGAACGCGATTCCCGGAACACCGTACGAGAATCTCCCCAAGCTCACGAACGACGAATTCTGCCGCATCGTGGCAATTTACCGATTTATCAACCCGAAGGCATTTATCCGTCTTGCAGGCGGTCGCGGCGTACTCGGCGACGACGGCAAGCGAGCTTTCAAGAGCGGCGCAAATGCAGCCATCACGGACGACATGCTCACCACTGCCGGCGTAAACAGTTGCAAGGACTTCGAGCTTGTGAAAGGTCTCGGATTCAAGCCACACGGATTTATCGGCTAAAAATAAAAAAGCGTTTTCGCAGATTCCCTTTTCTGCAAAAACGCTTCCGGATTCTATGTTTTAAATTCTAAGCAGCTTTTACCGGATTCAAGAAGAGATATTCTACCGTTTCCGTTTTTATCTTTATGCCCTTTTCGTGAGCGTAGAGATAAAGCAATGCTGTACCGACACCAGCCGCGCCATCGTAAAGCCCCGTGTAGGTTTCTACAAAACCCGGCAATTTGCGAGTCCAAGCCGCAAACCAGCGACGTCCCTTGTCATCGTTCCAAGAATCACCGAGAAGCTTGTCTGCAGTGAGCTTCGCCTGTTCGATGTAGGATTCATCATTCAGTACTTCTGCGGTCTTCACAAAATGAGCGAGGACGCCAGGGGCTCCGCAGCAAAGGCAATAACTATTCCAATAACCCGGAGTATGCTTGAGTGGAGCGCCGGTCTTGAGGATTCCCTTAGTGAGCAAGTCCACCCATTCCAAGTTTTCTTTGTTCTGAGTCACATCGAAAAGTTTGCGGAACAAAAGTGTTGTACCCACGGGACCATGGCAAGTCGAAAGGTAATAGAAGTCATGGAAACGCCCCTTTTCCGGATTGTAGAGATACGGAATCAAAGCACCATTTTCATCGCCCTCAACGATTGCCGAAAGGAACTTGACAACTTCATTCGCCTTGTCGAGATAAGCTTTTTCCTTAGTTTCTTCGTACAAGAGAACATTCAAGAAAGCGGATCCAGCAGCACCATGGCTAAAGTTAGGGAACACAGATTCCTTGGATTTCCAGCCAACAAGCGTCAAGTCCACGTTCTTGTAGTAAATGCCGCCTTCCTTGGCATGGACAATTCTCGTGTCTGTAAAAGCGACAACTTTTTTGGCCGCATCCAGATACTTCTTGTCTTTAGTCTTACGATAGACGTAAAGGAAGAAAAACGCGTAAGATCCATCGGCCATCAGGTCGGCTTCGGTACTCCAGTGGAGCGTGTTACCGTCATCAACGCCTGCAGCGATGGAATCGTCTGCCGTGCGGATCAGGAATTCGCGGTAACGCGGATTGCCCGTATGTTCGTAAAGCTGTTCCACGAAAACCGCCTGCCCCGCCGGTGACGCATAGACACTCGTTCCCCAGCCCTTGACCGGCCAAATACCGCCGTCGTTTCCGTTTAACACATTATCAAAGAACTGTTTGCCTTCGTACGTGTTGAGGATGTATTCTGCGGCATCCTTAGCTTCTTGCAAATACACTTCGTCCTGAGTGACATCGTAAAGTTGCAAGAAGAATTGGCCAATGCCTGCCGAGCCGGCATAAAGGCCCTTAGGCGTAATCATCAAGTCGCCCTTGTACTCATTTCCCGGTTCCGGGCTTGCTTTCCAGTACTTGCCTTGCGGCGTGACGACCTCGTTTGTCTTGAGATACTTGACAATCTGCAAGACCGCTTCGAGATAATTTCCATTTTTGGAGGCACTAAAATCTAGATTCTGAACAAAGTTTAATTTCATTACACAGCCTCACTTTTCTTTTTTCTCTTGTACAAATCCGTGGAGAGATACTTGTAACCATTATCGGCGTAAATCACCACAATGTTCTTGCCAGCCGCTTCGGGGCGTTTTGCAATCTGGATTGCTGCCGTAAGAGCTGCAGCCGCAGAGGTTCCAAGGAAGAGACCATCGGTCTTTGCGGTTTCCTGAGCGGTCTCGTAAGCTTCTTCGGCCTTGATGTCAATGATTTCATCAAATTCAAAACCGTTATTGCGGTTATCCTTGATAATCGTCGGCACCAAAGATTCATCAACACGGCCAAGCGGGAGCGTACCATCGACAATGTGTCCCGTAAAATCAGGATTATCCGGTCGAGAAGTCGGAGCGGCCTGCACGCCAATGATTTTCACGTTGGGATTCTTTTCGCGGAGGTAGCGACCCGTACCTACAATAGTACCTGCAGTGCCGCCCATGGCTACAAAGTAATCCACATGGCCATCCGTATCGTTCCAAATTTCAGGACCTGTTGTCTGGTAATGATATTCCTGGTTGGCGTTGTTCAGAGTCTGGCCCGTGTAATACTGGCCCTTTTCCTTGGCGAGGCGTTCCATACCCGCAATCAGATCATCGAGCACAAGGCCCTTCTTTTCAAAGTCGGCCACTTCCTTAATGTCATAGAAAGATTGCAAATCGAGACCGTAGCCTTCAAAAATCTGGACGCGTTCAATCGTCGTGCCGGGTTCAAGATAAGGGACATATTCGTAACCAAGAGCGTGACCAATACCCGCAAGCGCAATACCTGTATTTCCACTCGTCACGTCAATCAACGTATCACCTTTTTTGATAGCACCCTTCTTTTCGCCATCACGGATAAGGGCAAGAGCAAGGCGGTCTTTCACAGAGCCAGTCGGATTCAAGAATTCGAGTTTACCGATAATGTGCGCTTTGAGGCCGTACTTAGATTCGTAATTAGTCAGTTCAACAAGGGGAGTGTTACCAACGAGTTCAGCAATAGACTTATGAATTTTAGACATGTTTGAGAATCCTTTTTTGTTAAAATTTTTAATTTGTTAATAGATTAGATTATTTTATTCAGCATCACCGTAAATATTGACCTTGTTGTCTTCCTTGGTGGCGGTATAACCAGCATCTACAGGGAGCTTGATGCCTGTAATTGCAGAAGCCTGATCGCTCGTGAGGAAAAATACCGCATTTGCAATTTCTTCAGGTTCAATCCAACGGTTTAAAATGCTACGATCTTCAGCGGCCTTACGGAGTTTCGGATCCGAATAGTCATGTTTGATAGCCATCTCGGTCTTGGTAAAGCCCGGAGCTACAGAGTTCACGCGAATGCCATAGCGCCCTAGATGGAACGCTGCAGCACGTGTAAGCCCATCGACTGCGGTCTTCGAAATGCCATAAGCAAACGGAGTCCATTCTGCAAAGGAGGCGACAAACGAAGAAACGTTCACAATAGCGCCCTTGATGCCCTTTTCAATAAAGACACGACCTACATGCTGAATCAAATAAAGGCTCCCCCAGAGGTTCACATTTTCGGCCTGTTTGATTTCTTCCGGGTCAAAGCTAAGCACGTTTTTGCGATGGCCAACAATGCCTGCGTCATTGAACAAGGCATCAATGCGTCCGTACTTCTTAACGACTTGAGCAACGACTTCTTGACCTTGTTTGTAATTAGCGACATCCAGCTCGTAAGCGGTCACATCGGCACCTTGAGCGGTGAGCTTCGCTACTTCGCCATCGAGCTGTTCTTTTTTGATATCCGTTGCGGCAACAGCCCAACCTTCCTTGACATACTTCTTGACAGCGGCAAGGCCAATTCCCTGTGCGGCACCTGTAATAACGATAACTTTCTTTTCACTCATTCTGAAATTCCTTTTTTTGGTTTTTGCGGATACACCGGTAAAAGCGGTTTCACTCGAAACCTTGACACATGTTATCCTGATTTGTTGTGATTCCTTTGACTTCTTTTCTATAACCGTTGAAGCCCAAAGGATAATTGGCTTCTGGTTAGTTTATTTTCAGAATGCCTTCCGGCATTCGACAGTCGCTACACATATATGCTCCTTCGAAAGCCAAGGTGAAGTGAAAGACCTTTTCAATTCCCTATCGTTCTTGTGTGTTATAAAATTAGAATATACCTTCTGCAATGTCAAGGCATAGAGATATACTATTTTATCATATGTAGCTATAAGATATAGCTATAACCATAAATACCAGATTATTGAAGGGAACGCGCGCACAAATGCTATCCTAGACTATGATATTTATTACACATTCCGTCAAAACACCTTTAAAATCTGTTCTTGAAAGGTGTAATTAATTAAATTTCCATCGATGGCTTTCAAAAGTCGCATTTTTACGGGAATTCTAGTGGTATGCAGTTTGGTGTTACTTGCCAACTGCGCTTTTCCCGTACGCCCAGGATACGACAGAAAGAGCGGTACCTACAAGCGATACAGGGTGGCCACCACAACTCCTGAACCCGTCGATACCACCGCCGTAGACCCACAAGAAGAACTGGTGCAAGAAGAAAAACTAGCAGTCGCATCAACAACAAGCACAGACTCGATTGCTCCCGCCGTTAAAGAAAAAACAAACTCGTCGGACTCCGCATCTCATACATCAAATTTAAAAAGCAAGCCTGATTCGACGGTAGTTCGGAAAGACTCAATCGTAAAAATTGATTCCACGAAAAAGGATTCTGTCAAAAAGCAACCCGCCAAAAAAACTGAAGTTGCATCAAAAGCCAAGAAACAAACAAAGCGCGTCTCAAAGCCCACAAACCTTGAAAAATACGCCAAGGAATGGCTAGGCGCCAAGTACGTTTATGGCGCAGCAAGCAAAAAGAAGACGGACTGCTCCGGCTACGTGATGCAAGTCTATAAAGGCTTTTACGGGATATCACTCGATCATAGCGCACAACATATTTATGACGATGGACGCGGCTATTCCATCAAGCGTACAAAATTGCAAGAAGGCGATCTCGTGTTTTTCGGGAACTTCTGGAAAATCAGCCACGTCGGTATTTACTTGAAGGGCAACCGGTTCATTCACGCCAGTACGAGTAAGGGCGTGGTGATTACCTCCATGGACGATAACTATTGGTCGTCAAAATACAAAGGCGCAAGACGATTTAAGTAGGAGTTAGTTTTTAGTCAATGGCTCTTTGTCATTAGTTTTAAATGAGGCGCCGATGGCGCGATTACAATAAATAGAAACAATTAACCAACAACCAATGACTATTGACTAATGACCAACTACTAAATTCCATATTCTTTTTTCCTCCTACTTCCTACTTCTAACTTCCTACTTTTTATATTTCATCTCATGAAGAAAATAGCATTCCAGGGCCGTCGCGGGGCCTATAGCGAAAGTGCCGCCTACCACCTGTTCGGAAACGATATCGAAGTCGTGCCGATGGACACGTTCGAACAAATTTTCCAGGGCATTGAAACAGGTGTCGTTGACGGTGGCGCCATCCCTATAGAGAACTCGACAGCGGGTTCCATTTACGACAACTACGACTTGCTTTACAAGTGGCGCCATCCGATTGTCGCCGAAGTCAAGTTGCAGATTGAACATACGCTCTGCGCATTGCCGGGTACAAAGCTCGAAGACCTTACCGAAGTGCTGAGCCACCCGCAGGGACTCGCCCAGTGCAGCCGCTTTTTCGGGCAACACCCGAACATCAAGAGCACCGCTTTTTACGATACCGCAGGCAGCGCCGAAGAAATCGCGAAGCGCGGCGACAAGCACATCGGTGCAATCGCAAGCGCATACGCAGCCAAGTTCTACGGTCTTGACATTTTAAAGCAAGGGCTCGAAAATTTGCCGGGCGTGAACTTCACGCGCTTTTACGCGATTCAGAAAACCGCAATTGAATTGCCGGACTTCAAGGCTAACGAAACAGGCAAGCCGCCTATCAAGACGACGCTCCTTTTGATGTTGAGCGATTCCAGCAAGTCTGGCGCTTTGTACGAAGCGCTCGGTTGCTTTGCCAAGCGCAAACTGAACCTCACGCGCATCGAGAGCCGTCCGCATCCGGACCGCCCGTGGGAATACATTTTCCACCTTTCATTCGAAGGCAATCCGAAGGACCCGAACGTCGTTGAAGCGCTCAAGGAATTGCAGCAGTACACCGATTTTATTTACCGCCTCGGAAGCTTCCGCGAAGGAACAACGGAGAAACTGAGCTATTAAGCACAATTGTCACCCCGGCCGCTGTGCCGGGGGCACCACATGCGAAAAACGTGATTACAAAAATTAATTGATCCTATCGCCTTCGGCTCCAGGATGACAAGATCAGAATGATGAGGCCGGGGAGACAACGCAAGGAGATTATATGGCATACGAACGTACTGATAGAAAACCTGAAGAATTTCGCAATCTCAAGATGACCACGGGCTTCATTTCTAGCGCCGACGGTTCTGTCCTCATCGAGATGGGACGTACCCGCGTCATCTGCAACGCAACGCTCCTCCCGAAAGTTCCGGACTGGCTTGCCGGTCGCGGCACGGGCTGGATCACGGCTGAATACAGCTTGCTCCCGCAGAGCACGGGCAAGCGCGTAGAACGCGAGCGCAAGGGCGCGAGCGGTCGCACGCAGGAAATCCAGCGCTTGGTGGGCCGTTCGCTGCGCGGCGCAGCCGATCTCGCCGCACTCGGCGAGAACGCCATCGTCGTGGACTGCGATGTGATTGAAGCCGATGGCGGCACGCGAACGGCTAGCATTATCGGTGGCTTTGTCGCACTCGCGATTGCAGTGAAGAAAATCAAGGAACGTCTCGGCATCACGCAACAAATCTTGAAGCATGGCATTACAGCAATCTCTGTGGGCGTCGTGAGCGGCAAGCCGCTTTGCGACCTCTGCTATGTCGAAGATTCTGCAGCCGACGTCGATATGAACGTCGTTATGCAAGACGCAAAGAATTTCATCGAAGTGCAAGGCACCGGCGAACACGCGAGTTTTGACCGCGCCATGCTCAACACGCTCCTCGACCTCGGCGAGAACGCCTGCAAGGAAATCTACAAGAAGCAGATGGAATTGATTGGCGGCGAATTGCCGTAATTTAGAGAGAAGATGGCGGATCTAGTCCGCCATGGCGTGGCCCAGTTGGCGCCCCCGCAACAATGTGCGGGGTGACAAAGTAAGACAAATGTCCAGTGAACACCCGCCGCGATTGCGACGGGCTTCATATTATTTGATAACTAGGCCCTTTTTCCCAGAGACGAACGGGTCTTCGCCCGTCGAACAGAAATTCTTTTTTTCGGAGTACTTGCCAAGCCCTCTTATATTAATTCGGCTCTTAGCATTCGCTTCACCTTGGACAGCAAAGAGAATCGATGTCATAAATGTCGTACTGACTTCACTAAACACCGTCATAAAATTATCCCAATCGGCACATGCCGTCTTTAGCTCAATGGACTTGGGCAATGTCATCTTAGGCATTCTAGAAAGATTTCCAAATCCACCTTCTTGAGTATAAGCCAAAATAACTTCCAAATCAGTGTCCGAAGCATACGTTACACACAAGCCTCCCCAACTTGAGATATTAGCCTTAGCAGCCGGCGAATTACCTTCAGACGGATCAACAATACCCGCGACATGGAAACCAACGCCCAAATAACCTTCCTTTGAAAATTCTAATTCACCACAAACGCCCATACAGTAATCATAAATTTCATCGCCCGTCGTATATTCAATCCCAAGCGGTTGCGGTAATTTTACAGAACCAACACCGGACATATAATCGCCAAAGCTGAACCAATATCCTGAAGTTTCGGTACCATTATCTAATCCCGTCTCAACGGTCGTCAGAGGAGCAGCAAATCCATTCCACATTTCGCTAACTTCCTTCGGTTCAGTGCAATCTCCACGGGGACTGCTACTCGACGAAGCTCTTTGCCCAGAACTGGAACTGCGCAATACGATAAACCCTTCGTCAACACTACTCTTTGGCAAAACATAGGCATAGCCATCGACATCGCAAGCTCCATACGCATCGTATTTACCGACAGCGGCAATAGAGAGGTGTCCCTTTGTACCATCGGCACCCGGCATAATGAAACGAATGCTAGACACATGTTTTGAAGCCTCGGCCGCATTCAAAGCATCCCATGTAACGCATTTTTCTACAAATTCAGTTGATTTACCAAATTCAACCTGATAAAAGGTATCGTCGTCTGAGTAAAGCCTCAAGAGCACATCCCTATCCGCAGCGTACGTCACACAGACGCCGCCCCAATCGCTGATGTCACCATACCTTAGGGCGTACGAGACATAGGGTTCTTCAATGCCCGCAACATTGAATCCCATTCCCCCAAAAATTTCAGCAGAGGTTCCTTTTCTAAAACGATATTCAGCGCAATAACTACCACAATATTCTACAAGCGCTTCCGCACATTCATACTCAGAAGTTTCAAAACCGCACACATCCGGGCTATAAACCTCAGTAACACCGCCATCAGGATCATCGCTAATATTATACCAAAGCCCAGCACCACGTGTACTATCAGGATCATATCCCGTATTCACCAAATAGTCACCTTTGCTAGCATTCCACAAACAAGCAGCCGTATTTTTCGGCGTTTTGGCACTACTTGAGGAATTTACAATCACGCTACTTGATGACTCGCCCCCAACGACGCTCGATGACATTCCAACACCATCACTGCTACCAAGAACGGTTTCAACAGATGAACTGCTATTGCCGTAAGCCGGGACATCAAAACTACCCGACGGGTTATCGTCAGAGCAAGCAACAAAGCCAAACAGCAAGGCACTCGCCGCAATATCTAAAATTCTCCTAAACACAACGCACTCCTTTATTACTTAATTATAAATTCTATTTTTCAAAAAAGGCTGGTGTTTCAAAAGAGCACGCGCCATTAGCGGAATATTTCCCAATACCTGCCAAATTAAATCTGCATTGTTCTTGATCTACAGTGCCCTTTATAGCAAACTGGATAGCACCAACAGCTCGCCCCATATCAGGGTCATTTGGCGCAATTTCATTCCAAGTAAAGCACTTTTCGACAAGCCCACTGGACTTTGGCAAAGCGACCTTAGGAGAGTTCTCGTAAGGAACATCTTTTACAACAAAGTTCAAGTAAGCATCCTTTTCGGAATAGTAAGTGACGCAAACACCGCCCCAGTCTTGAATATCTTCGAAAACGTAATCGCCATCATTAAAGCCCGCAATATTAAACGAGACCCCGCCAACAGCGTATTCAGCTCCTTCCAAGGAAAAATCCATCGTTCCACAAAAACCGAGACAAGTTTCAATAAGTCCCCCATATATTTCATAGTCAAACTCCCCTGACAGCTCCACCGGGAATTCAATATGAGCATAAGCGTCACCAGGAGACGCCTCAAAATGTTCCAACCAGCCCGCGTACCTGTCACGGTCATTATAGCCTGTTTTCACATGGGTTCCGTCAACACCTTTCCACAGGCAAGTCAAGGAATCATCGTCAGGAAAATCCACATTGACGCCATCATTAGGAAATTCCCAATCAAACGAAAATTCGTCCGGTTTATAAGTACTGATTCCCCTAATATTGAAAGTTCTCTTATCGTCGTCACCTTGGCTTTTAACCTCAAACATGATAGACAGGATTTCCTTTGCGGCCTCTTCTCCCGTATAGACCTGGCGATTGATTGAATATTCGGAATATTTCCATCTAGTTATATCAAAACGGCTCCATTCTGCACATACAGTTTTAGGCTCGTCAATCCAATACAAATTACGAAGTGTGGGTTCAGAACCACCATGCGTCGTTCTTTCTAGAAAGCCCTCAGGATATGCCATGAACGGCCATATTTCACTATTGGAATCAATTCCATCAACATTAACTTTCAAATGGACATACATCCAATAATCAGATTCATACGTGATACAGATACCACCCCAAGACGAGACATCCGCCGTAGCGCCGTCCCTGGCTAGTTGGATTTCAAAACCAGCCCAAGGTCTATACACTGAAGTATCGGGTTCAAGCGATCCGCATAAGCCATCACAATGTTTAAAAACAGAGGCCAAAGGAGTCGATGATTTTTCGAGTTCGACAGGGAAAACAATCTTCGATTTACCCTGTTGACCAAACAAGGTATCGCCAAAGGTTCGCCAAAAGCCCGTGCTATCGTCACCCGTATTGACCTTGTAATCTATGGCTGGGTCCCACAAGTTATAGCGGCGAGCCTTTACCGCACCACTCGAAGAAGACTCGACTACGACACCGTCACTCGAAAGAGCATCTACAGACGAGCTACTCCCATCTGCGATAGGCTCAGCAATCGGAATCGAAGGATTGTCATCGGAACAGGCGGCAACGACAAAGAACAAAATCGAAACCACTCCCCCAAGAATTCTCCTAAACATTCAACACTCCTTCACTTTGTCTATAAATTGTAATATATAATATTTCATTAAAAAAGGTGATCCCGGCACAAGGCCGGGAAGACATAAAGGGAATTGCTAGCAAGCTGTCTAGTTATTCAGTGACGAAATGTTCTTCTATAGGGCACTTTAAACTGTAATCGTATTCCGCATAAGTCGAATACTTGCCGAGTCCGTGAATATTGATTTTTTTCCGGGTTCCTTTTGCCCCGTAAACAACAAAGTTCACAGTCGTGAGATTCTTGGGGTCAACAAGTTTTCCATCGTCTGACTTAAATTCGTCCCACGTTAAGCAACTCGTTACCACTTCAGAACTCTTGGGAAGCGTCGCCTTAGGCAACTTGGGCAACTGACTAATATCATGAACACCAGTGCTATTCATCACGACATCGATATCAGCTTCACTAGCATAAGTCACGCAAATGCCGCCCCATAATTTATCCGCATCGCCACTAAGCAAGGTGCCATCATTGTGATCAATTCCGGCAACATAAAAACCGAATCCGGCAAAATAATCATCCTTAAATACGGCAGTTCCGCAAACGCCACCTTCATACAGGCTGCGATGGCTCCTACCACATGAATCAGGGAACTGGACACCATCATCAATCAAATTAGCCTTTTCTTCATCAGTCAAAGGCTGAGTAAAACTTGACTTATTCTCATCACTTGTATCTTCAATTGTATACCAATGTCCAGCGTTATCATCCTCAGACCTATTACAACCTGTAAACACCGCTCCAAAGAAAGACCACAGATCCGACAGCAATATGCACTGTTCTTCAACATAAAGTTTATGGTGCTTGGTCGTATCGACACTTGAACTGCTACGGATCCATGCCGAAGACGAGCTTTTCGGGGTGATAACAGGCGTTTCAATAGAGCACGCGCCATTAACGGAATACTCCCCTATACCCGCCAAATTAAATCTGAATTTTTCATAATCTACAGTACCCTTTATAGCAAACTGGATTGCACCCACCGCACGCCCCATATCAGGATCATTCGGTGCGATTTCATTCCAGGTAAAGCACTTTTCGACAAGTCCACTAGACTTTGGCAAATCGACCTTGGGAGAGTTCTCGTAAGGAACATCCTTTACAACAAAGTTCAGGAATGCATCCTTTTCAGAAAAATAAGTGACACAAACACCACCCCAATCCTGAATATTTTCAAAAACATAATCATCAGTATAGCCTGCAATGTTAAATGAAATACCGCCAACAGCGTAATCAGAGCCATCCAGATTAATATCCATCGTTCCACAAAAACCAGCACACTCCCAAATAACGCTTTCATACATATAAGGGTCATACTCCATCGACGGATACGCAGGGAACTCAATATGAGCATAAGAGTTAGCAGGAGACTCATCAAAAGGCACCAGCATACCCGCGTATTCATCACGGTCATTATAACCCGTTTTCACATGGGTATCGCCCAAGCCCCCTTTCCACAAACAAGTCAATGTATCATCGACAGGGAATCTATCGTAAAATTTTTCATCCGGATACTTCCAGCCTTGTGTGGCATTACTTGGATCATAAGTACTAATACCCTTAATATTAAACACCTTATTTTCGTCATCACCGCGACTTTTAATTACAAACATTATGGACTGAATTTCTTTAGCCGCCTCATCCCCAGTATAAACTTTGCTAATCTGCGAAGAGCCACTATTTTTCGCCCAAGAGCTAACATCAAAACTGCTCCATTTCATGCATTCAGTTTGAGCTTCGTTTGTACTGAACAAATTGAAAAGCGTAGGCGCAGGAGATTCCCCAATAGTCGTTTCACTTAAATAATTAGCGGGATACGCTTCAAAAGGCTTCGTTAAGCTATTGGAATCAAATCCATCAACTTGAACCTTTAAATAAACACTAATTGAATAATCAGATTCGTAAGTAACACAAATACCGCCCCAAGATGAGATATCCGCCGTAGAGCCTTCCTTGGCAAGCGGGATTTCAACACCCGCCCAGGGACCAATCATTAAGTAATCGGGTTCAATCGATCCGCACAAACCATCGCAATGTTTAAAGACAGAAGAAAGCGGCGTCGACGAATTTTCAAGTTCGACCGGGAAAATAATCTTCGATTCGCCCTGAAGCCCAAACAAGTTATCGCCAAAGGTTCGCCAAAAGCCCGTGCTATCGTCACCCGTATTGACCTTGTAGTCTACAGCAGGGTCCCACAAGTTGTAGCGGGCCGTTTTTACCGCACCACTCGAAGACGACTCAATTACACTATCATCACTCGAAAGAGCTTCTATAGACGAGCAGCTATCGCCCTCCGAAATAGAGTCATCGATACCGCCCGACGGATTGTCATCGGAACAGGCGACAACACCAAGCAGCAAGGCAGAAATCACGCCACCAAAAATTCCCCTAAACATACAACACTCCTTTATTTTGTTTATACTCTATTTAAAGAACATAAAGAACAGCTGGTTCTTGACATTTTAAATAGGATGTGCCATCCAGTTCTTGATACGGGGCAATTCCCAAAATATTGAACGAACTGCTGGCATTATTCTTGGCATAATCATAGAACAAAATCGACGATATCTTAGAAGGATCGATAGGTACCCTTGTTTCGCTGTCAACAAATTCATTCCAGGATTTACATTCAATCTTGGCATAACCATCTGTCTGTGGCAACGTCACGCCCGGCAATTTAGATACATTTGCAAAATCATTTTGCTCTGCATCATTTATAGCAATATGCAAATCATATTCCGATGCATAAACAACACACATGCCGCCCCAATATTTGAGACTTTTAGCCTGCAACTTGCCATTTTCATCTTTATCAGCAATGTTAAATCCGAAGCCAGCATTTCCTGCACCTTTATGTATGACACAAAGTCCCTGACAGCGGTTTAGAACAGGTTGCAACGAATCCTGACCTAACTCGCTATTCACTTGTACAGGATAAGTCTCATTGACTTCGTCGTTGTCCTTGAATGCATACCAATGTCCACCATCACCTGTCGCTGTCGAATACCCCGTTTTCACACTCAAATAACCATCCGGACCATACCAAACTGGACTAAGATTTTTGAAAGAGCACTCATCTTTATACACCTTGCTACTGCTGGAACTGCGCGGGGTTCGACTCGAAGAACTTGTCGGCGTGTAAGAGGTTTTGGGGATGGAGCAAGCCCCATTAGCAGAATATTTTCCAATACCCGCTATATTAAACTGGTTCCTATCACCATCTTCATAGCTCTTTACAATAAACTGAACCGAGCTTACCGCAGACCCCATATTAGGATCATTCGGGGCAAGGTCACTCCAAGTAAAGCATTTTTCTACAAGAGCCCCCGTAGCAGGGAGAGATGCTTTCGGAGATTCTTCATACGGAACGCCTTTTACAACAACATTTAGGTAAGCATCCTTTTCGGAATAATAAGTGATGCAAATGCCACCCCAATCCTTGATATCGGCAAATTTAGGCTTACCATAGCAAGTATTGCCTTCACAAGATGTCAACGAATCTTCAGCAATATTGAAGCCTACACCAGAAGCGGCATAATCGGCTTTTTCCAAAGTAAACTCCATCGTTCCACAAAAGCCTTTACATACATAGATAATAGGATTATACATATAGGGTTCATATTCCATCCCCCTATACGTAGGGAATTCTATTCTTGTATACGCCCCCTCGGGAGAAACATCGAAATCATACAGCATCCCGACAAATTCATCCCGATCATTATAGCCCGTATTTACAATGCCAGACCTATTCAAGCCCTTCCACAGGCAGGTCAAGGAATCGTCGTTTGTAGTAACCAGGCCTAAATCCGGTTCATTCGTACCGTCATCGCGATTCCACTGCGGAAGATTTTCATCGTAAGTACTGATACCAAAGATATTGAATTCTCCCGAGCCATCGGAATTACCCATAAATACAAAGTTGATTGCCTTGACTTCTTTAGCAGCCTCTTCGCCTGAATAGATCTTGCTCAATTTTGCCTTATTGTATTCCGCCCAGCTAGACACCTTAAAGTCGCTCCATTTGGCACAACGCGTAATGGCTTCATCAGAACCAAGCATATTCATAAGCGTTGGAGTATTCGTTAAAGTTTTCGGAAGCGTAATGCCCGGATAGGCCATAAACGGAGACGCATAGGCAATCGTATCTATGCCGCCGACATCCACATTGAGATAGACACTCACCGGGTATTCAGAGGCATACGTCACACAGATACCGCCCCACGCGGAGATATCCACCGTCGAATTTTCTTCGGCAAGCGTAAAGCCAATACCCGCCCAAGGCTTTGATTCCATGCTTTGCAACTCAGCGCTTCCGCATACGCCTCCACAATAATCAATAACAGGATCTAAATTACTTTCAGAATATTCATTGCCCATTTCCACAGGCCAAGTGATGGTTGACCGGCCCCCTTCCGCATCATCGCTAAAACTGAACCAATATCCCGTATTTTCATTACCAGTATTGATTTTGTAGTCCGTTTTGCCATTCCACACATCAAACTTCGGAACAGCCTCTACACTGCTAGAGGACTGGACTGCAGATGAACTTTCAACAGCAGAAGAGCCGCCCACAACAGACGAACTGCTACCGTCATAAACAGACGAGCTGCTTTCACCATAGGCAATCGGATTACCATCTTCCGTGACACCCGCCGTATTGTCGTCCGAGCACGCCATAAAGCCGAACGCGAACGCACATGCAGAAACGCATGCCGATATGTTAAGAAGATTCTTAAGCATGATTTTTTCCCTCCTCCCACGTCAGCGGGAACAACTGTAAATTCAACCTGTAGACACGACCGACGCCACGGCCCTTCAAAGCGATTTGAGCGATGCGCTTGCGGCAAGCATCAATTTCTTGCACAATTTGCTCGTAATCCTCGTCCGAAATTCCCATGGTAAGCCCAGAATAATTGCGTTCCGTCGACGAGAATTTTTCAAGAGCTTCATCTGCAAAATGGATCATCTCATGATGCAAAGAACGCATCGCCACCGACATAATTTCAGGAGACCCCGTCAGATGCCTATCGACCTGTTCGTAGGCATCCCCGTTTTTCTTCAGCAGTCCTGCATCTACCATAAAATTGAGCGACTCGCGGACTTCCCCCGCTGAGGCATCCAAACAACAACGCCTCGCAATTTCACCCGGAGTCGCTCCAGGCATCACCGGTGCTAGCTCTCTCACCACCGGATGAATCCATGTTTCAAAATACTTATACGCATCGCCATCGACAACTTTCACAGCATTGTCTTTCGCAATCTTCAGCATTGATTCAAAAATGACTTTGCGGTCCGCATCCGTTTTGGCATGGCAGCATTCCACCATCAACTTAAAATAGTCTAGCTCGTAACCCACCAAATGCATTGCGGCACCGACTTTTTCTGCACCAACGGACGAAAGGCGCGTTTTGCCTTCACAGACAAGCTTCAAGTAAGTCGGCGACGTAAAACCAGCCGCACGTGCAAATTCACGCCAGGAAAACGATGATACGCGTTTGCGTTCATCGTAATAGTCCTGCACATAGCAGCGATAGTCCTGATAATCCGTAATCGGTTTCATAACAATAAATATACTTTGTTCTTTACAAAAATGCAATAATCTATGATACTTTTTATCGAATTTTAGTCAATTTTAACGATTTTTGTTTAAAATCACAAAAACACAATGTATTTTAATGATACACAAAAGGCAAAAAAGAAGCCCACTCGAACGAGCAGGCTCAACATGCTAGGAAAAAGCAAACCTAGAAAGAAGTCACTTTCGAGGTATCAATAGAGCAAACGCCTTTGGCATCATACCTGCCAACAGCAATGATATTGAAGTGGATTTGATTAAATACATTTTCACTCGAATGAACTTCAAACTTAATGTCGGTCGCTTTTTCCGCCAACCCTGAGCCAGAGAAATCGTCCCAAGTGACGCATTTCTCAACAGGAGTCGTAGACGCTGCCAGAGTATAATCTTTTTCAAGAGAATCAGAGGCTAGTACCATACGCATATCTTTTTCAGCCATGTAGTACACACAAATTCCACCCCAATCGCTAATATCCGTTGCAGTCACAATAGTATCACCGGAGTCCTCTTTAACAGCCATTTTGATTCCTACCCCCGCATACGCACGGGACGCGCTGCCCATATCCAAAGCGACACTCGCCGAGAGTCCGCCTTCAAACAATTCTTCATCAGTCAGCAATTCGATAGAGTTCTTGTAGCTCGGAGCTTCGGCAGACCAATACAACAGAGAAGCGCCACCATCGTTACGGTCATTGTAAGAATACCACAAACCACCTTTTATCTTCGGCGAGCCTTCCCAGACAAAGCTACTAGGATTACTCGAAGTTCCATTCCACAGGCAGGGTTCTTGCTCCACGTTGTCATCTTGAACTTCAGTAGCTTTTACCGTTTCGACAGAGTCCAGATTCTCAACACCATGCTTGTAAGAGCTCACACCCTTGATATTGAAATAGCCCGATTCCTTCGCCTTGCCGATAAACTTAAACACAAGCGACGTCGCTTTCTTAGAAGCTTCAGCACCGGAATCATCCGACGAATTACGCTTGAAATCAGCCCACTTGGCACAGCGGGCAGCAACAGCGCCCTTCTCCGTCTTATCAAAATTGACGGAGAGCATATCGCCCGAAGCATCGGAGCCATTTTTATAGCCCAGTTCGCCTCTCATGGCAAGTTCAGATTCATAAGAGACGCAAACGCCGTCCCATTCAGAAATATCTACCGTCGTATCTTTTTCAGTCAGCGCGATACCCACGCCCGCGCTCGGAGCAGAAGCATCGCCAAGTTCTACAGTTCCGCAAAGACCGCCGCAATGCGAGACCAGCGATTTCATGTTATCCGAAGTAAGTTCATGCCCATCGAGCGTCGGGAAATTGATCTGCGACGAACCGCCTTCATCTTCATCATCCACGCTAAACCAGTAACCGGAGCTACCGTTGATATTGACGCGAGCCATACCGTTTGCGCCATTCCACAAGTCAAAAGCAATAGAATTGCCTTCTTCCGTAATTCCCGCAGTATTTGAGTCCTTGGAGCACGCGACTGCCCCAATCAAAATTGTAAGCACAGACAAGTGAAGTACTTTACTGAGCATTGGACTTATCCTCTTTCCACGTCAATGGAAACAACTGTAAATTCAACCTATAAACCCTTTCGGTCCCGTGACTGTTCAGGGCAATTTGCGCCACTTTTTTACGGCAAACATCGAGTTCCTGCAAAATCTTGTTATAGTCTTCTGCAGAAATCCCCATAGTGAGCCCCGTAAAGTTTCTCTCCGAGGGTGCAAAGCGATTGATGGATTCTTCTGCAAAGTGAGCCATTTCGCGATGCATGTAACGCAGAGCGAGCGACACCGCCGAAGTCAAGCCTTTCAAGTGTTTGTCCGCCTGCTCGTAAGTGTCACCATTCTTTTTCAGGAGCCCAACTCGTACCATAAATTCGAGCGACTCACGGACTTCCGCTGCAGAGACTCCCTGGCAGCAGCGCCTTGCGATATCACTCGGAGTTGCCCCAGGCATGACTGGAGCAAGCTCTCTCACCACCGGATGTACCCAAGATTGAAAATACTTGAATGCATCGCCATCAACAATTTTGACCTTATTGTTTGATGCCAACTCGAGCATCGCTTCGTAAGCGATTTTGCGTTCCTGGTCTGTTTTAGCATGGCAGTAAGTGACCATCGACTTGAAATACTCAAGTTCGAACCCAGCCAGCTCCATTGCCATTCCCACCTTTTCTGCCCCTTGAGGCGAAAGACGGGTTTTGCCTTCACAAACCAGTTTCAGATAAGTCGGAGACGTAAAGCCCGAAGCGCGTGTAAATTCTCGCCACGAAAACGACGAAATTCGCTTGCGCTCGTTGTAAAAGTCCTGCATATAAATGCGGTAGTCTTCGTATTCCGTTACCGACTTCATAAGCGCAAATATATATTATTTTATCATGTAAAACAACATTTCATGATACTACAATGCGTTTTTCAATCAAAAATAAGGAATTTTTCACAAAATTTTACAAATAGCAAATTTCATGATACTAGGAGTTTGTTGTTAGTCATTGGTCAATAGTCATTGGTCAATAGTTATTGGTCAATAGTTATTAGTTATTGGTTTATGGATAGTTATGGGTAAAAGAAAAAAGGCGGGCAGAAAAGCCCGCTCTTACACAGTCTACTTTATAAAGCCTACTAAATATTCCAGTCGCAGAAATTCTTAAGCATGGCAAGGCCGACCTCGCCACTCTTTTCCTGATGGAACTGGCTTGCGATTAAGTTATCCTTGCCCAAGAGTCCCGTGAAAGTCTGCGTACCGTAAGTCGTTTCGGCAAAGGAGTATTCAGCCGGAACTTGCGGGTAGTAGGAATGCACGTAGTAAAAGTCGCAACCACTGCGGATGCCCTTCATAATCGGGTGTTCGCGTGTAAAGTTTACCTGGTTCCAGCCCATGTGTGGAATCTTGAGGCCCGGTTCATCCTTGAAACGCACAGCACGACCCGGAATGAGACCAAGCGTCTTGACGCCACCGTCTTCTTCGCTTTCTTCGAGGATAATCTGGCAGCCGATGCAGATGCCAAGCACCGGGTTTCCTGCTTTGACCACAGCCTTGATGGCTTCGCCAATTCCGGTCTTGGTCAAGGTTTCCATAGCCGAGGCTGCAGCGCCCACGCCCGGAAAAATCAGTCGCGTCGCTTTTGCAATTTCGTCTGGATCGCGGCTCACCTTGGCGTCAGCACCAATAAACTTGAGCGCGTTCATCACCGATGTCAAGTTGCCCGCATTGTAATCCACAACAGTAATAGCCATAAAAACCTCATTAACTTTTACACGTACAAAGATAGAAAAAAGAACCGCCGAAGCGGTTCCCTTAAATAGTTTGGATTTGATTCTAAATTAGAACCAGCGCCAGGTCACACCGACGAGAATCGTGTTCTTGTGCTGAGCATCTTCATCCAAGTCCTTGTCGTATGCGATATCGTAGCCGACCTGGAATTCAAACAGCGGAGAAAGAGACACGGCGAGGAGGTTTTCCCACTTGCCATCGATTTCGTCAAAACCCTTGAAGTTCACGAATGCCCAGAGGCGGCTCTTGAAGTTCACGATGTCGGAGAAAGCGTACTTGAATTCCGTAATGCTTTCGAGACCCGGTTCATCCTTGAACTTTTCGAATTTCTTAGTATCGCCATCATCAGCGTAGCCGTAACCGTGAGAAATGGTCATACGGTTTGCAAAGCCAAGACGAGTGGAGAAGTTGTCGTTCGGGAAGTAACCGACACCGGCCATCTGCGTGACGTAAGCCGGATCCATGAAGCAAGAAATAGCCTTCTTGACTTCGTTTCCGTCGTCATCTTCACTATACTCGTAACCCTTAGCAAACTGGCTTTCATAGCGGGCGCCAATATAGGGCTTGACCTGTTCAGAGACATTGAAGTCAAGCATGGTTTCGAGGAAGATCTTATCCGAAGACTTGCGCTTGCCGTAACCGTCTGTCCAGGTGTAACCAAGAGCGAGGTTCACCTTGTTACGCCAGTCCGCAACGTTCCAGTGGTTCTTAAGATCAGCATCATAGCTGAAGAGCCATGTGTAAGAGGAAGTACCGTCTTCGAACTTCCAGTTGCTGAACTGCATACGGGTGAACTTAACGGCAGCGACCACATCAGCAGTCATGTTTTCGGGAAGCCAAGCTTCGAACATGCCCCCGTCAGCAAAAGCTGTCGATGCAGAAATGAGTGCTGCACAACCGATTGCGAATAATGACTTTTTCATATTACTTCCTTGTTTATGGTCCTTCTTTCCCATAGACCTTATTGTTTGGCTTAAAGATAACATTTTTTTATAGAAAAAACGGAGCGGTTGCAATTTTCGATTGCTATTATTACAAACATGTTACTCAAGCACCTCGCCATAGTGTCTTTCTTGATTTTTTGCACCGGGTACGCCCTCGCAGACGAAACTGTCAACGTGAACGAGAACAAGCCCGCTGTTTCCGAAAAATCACCATGGACATTTGAAGTAGGGATTTCGGCGGGGCGCCCCACCCCGATCATGGCAAATGCAGGTATCGGCTACAAGAACATCTTTTTCAGGGCGATGGGCGGAGGAATGCGCTTTGGCGCTGACGACTTTTGGGTCGGGTACCGTGGCGGGCTCGCCTGGGAATTTTTCCGAGAATTGCCATTTACGCTAGACCTCGGAATTGGGAGCGGATACTCTTTTGCGAAGGCGCCCAACAAGTATTTCAAGGCGCTGAACAGGGCGAATAAGGATCGCATGGTGCGCTCTTACAACTACAAGGAAACGCTCGACATTTCCGCAGAAGTGCGCACCTGCATTTACGGGGTGTTTACGGACCTCGCGATTCCGGTACATTACTTTATGAAGCACGACGAACCGACCGTGCTTTGGCAAATCGGTTATACGTATAAATTCTAGACGAAAGAACGCCGCAAGCGGCTACAGACGAAAGACTAGAGAGAACACATTTCTAGTCTTTGACGCAACGAACTGAAAAAGCCATGAACTTGGGACGATAGTCCACATCCGCATTGTCATTCCTATAGATCAAGCGCATGGCATACGCATACTCGTCACTCTTCTCTGTAGAGATCCAAAAAGTTGCTTCGTTGCCCACATAGGTATAATCACCCCCACCATCCCTGTAGCCGACAGGCAAAGCCGAGAACGCGTAATCATCCGAGCCGTTGCCGCTAGCTTTGGCAAAGTTCCAGCCACTTGTTGATTTAAGCATCTTGCCCGCAACAGAGTCGCCGCCAACAGCAGAGAACAATGTTTCAAACTCCGCTTTTGTCGGCAAGTGCCAGCCATTCGGACAAACACCACGCACCGGGGACATCGCCGAACATTCCGATTTATAGCCGCACCCCTTGCCGTTCGAACTCCACTCGCCAGCGCTGTCCATCGCCGCAGCCCATGTGTACAGGCGACCGTACTTGGTGCAGTTGGAGGAATCGTCATTGAAACAGAATGATTTTTCCGTTTCAATGTTCAAGTTCTGAGCCATCCACGTCTGTTTTCCGATAACGACAGTCTTATAGGTTTGACCGTCGCGGGAGTCCGTCAAAGTCGGTAAAGACTCCTTCCCCGAAGGGCTAGTTACAGAACTATCATCGCCGCAGGCGGCAAGGAAAAGTCCAATCCAAAGAGAAGCACAAAGAACAAATTTTTTCATATTACGAATATAAAAAAGAATTCCCACAAATGTGAGAATTCCTTAAAAGTAATGGATCCTATCGACCCTGCGGGTCGTGAGGATGACATGCGAAGTATTGATGACAGCCAAGACGGCTGTCAAGAAAATTACTTCTTGAGGCTCGGAACGCCACCGAAGTCGACGTTCGTCTTCTTGCCGAGCAAGAGGGCGCGAGTCTTGAGCGGGAGGCCGTAGCAACGGATGAAGCCAGTAGCATCCTTCTGGTCGTACATGTCAACGTCCGTGAATCCACCGAGGCCCATGTCGTACAAGCTGTACGGGCTCTTGATGCCGGCCGGGATGATGTTGCCCTTGTAAAGCTTGAGGGTAACTTCACCCGTCACAACCTTATTCACTTCATTGAAGAAGGCGTCCATAGCCTGGCGGAGCGGAGTGAACCACTGGCCATTGTAGACAAGGTTTGCGTACGTCATAGACATCTTCTGGGCTTCGAACAAAGTTTCCTTGTCGAGCACGAGCTGCTCCAAGCATTCGTGAGCCTTGTAAAGGAGCGTGCCACCCGGAGTTTCATAAACACCGCGGCTCTTGAGGCCGACGAGGCGGTTTTCAACGATGTCCAAAAGACCGCAAGCGTTCTTGCCACCGATTTCGTTCAAGAATTCGAGAAGTTCAACAGCGCCCATCTTCTTGCCGTTGATAGCAACCGGATTGCCCTTTTCGAAGGAGATCGTCACGTGATCAGCCTTGTTCGGAGCCTTTTCATACGTGTTGGTGTGCTTGAGGAATTCGTACTTGTGTTCCTGTTCCGGGAATTCCAAGACGCCACCTTCGTGAGAAAGGTGCCAGAGGTTGCCGTCTTCGGAGTAGATCTTCTTCTTGCTGATGCCGTTGAGCGGAATCTTGTGTGCAGCGGCGTAGTCGATAGCGTCTTCGCGGCTGTGGAATGTCCAACGCGGGTCCTTCCACGGAGCGATGACTTCGAGCTTCGGGTTGAGAGCGGCGTAGGTGAGTTCGAAACGGACCTGGTCATTACCCTTACCGGTAGCACCGTGAGCAACAGCGTAAGCGCCTTCCTTTTCGGCGATCTTAACCTGGTACTTAGCGATGAGCGGACGAGCAAAGGACGTACCGAGGAGGTAAGTGCCTTCGTACTTTGCACCGGCGCGAACGGTCGGCCAAACGTATTCTTCAAGGAATTCCTTCTTGAGGTCGAGAACGTAGCACTTGGAAGCACCCGTTGCAAGAGCCTTTTCTTCGAGAGCCTTTGCGTTCGGGAAGTCATTCTGACCGAGGTCGGCTGCGAATGCAATAACTTCGACGTCGTAGGTTTCCTTGAGCCAAGGAATGATGATGGAGGTGTCAAGTCCACCGCTGTAAGCGAGGACGACTTTCTTCTTGGATTCTGTTTTAGCCATTTTGAATGTCCTTATGGAAAATTTTAGACGTTGTAAATATAGAATAGACAAGTGGCGAGAGAACAGAGGAACGAAAAATTTTTATTAAAAAAAGCATCCCCATTTTACTTGCAACAACAACGGCTTCAGCAAAGCATTCAACTCTATTTTTTCTATTTTCGAAAACATGAAACTTTCGGACAGAGCGCTTGGTTATATTTCTTTCATTGTATTTGCCTGCATTTTTGGCGGCATTTCTTTTGGCATGTGGGCGGCGCATCAGAACGTACGCCAAACGGCGATAGTCGATTTTAACGAGCTTGGCTCTTTGCAACCCGAAGATCCCGTGGTATTGCGCGGCTACCGAGTCGGCACTATCGGAAGCGTCACCTGGCTCAAAGACCGCTCCCGCGTCGTCATTCACTTTACCGAACCGCTCAAGCTCCGCGAAGGTACACAATTCAATAACGTAAACTACGCACTCATGGGGCAACGCCGTCTCGAAATCATCCCGTCAAAGACGGGAACCCTCATGCCAGAGAACCACGTGTTCCAAGGGCATTTTGAACCAGGCATTGCAGAAACGTTGCGCCTCATCGAAAACGTAAACGAACAACTCGAAGCTGTACAGAAGACGATTCTGCTGCTCGCCCAGGGAGATTCTTCACACAAGTCCGCCCCGGAAATTTATGAAGAAGCCATGCACTCCATCGAGGACATTTTTGCCCACACCGAAAAGACGGTCGGCACGCTCGGTCCCAAGATGATCAAGCTCTTCAAGCAAATGAATTCTTCGAGCAAGGCGCTGACCAAGACCGCACTCCAAGCAGATACTGCCATCAAGACGGCTACTGCAACAGTGAACGAAAAACTCTCGCTCGTCGACTCTGTCGTCATTTCGCTTACAGAAAACGCAAAGAAGACAAACGATGTTATCACGAGCATCGAAAACGGAATCGATTCCGAAACACTTTTGCAATCCAAGGAACTTGTAGAAAAAATCAACGACATTATCGCAAGCCTCAACAGTGCCGTGCAAGCTATCGACACGAAGAATCTTGGATTCAAGGATAAAGACGGCAAGCCGATTAAGCTGATTACCTGGAAAAACATGAACATCATCGGTGATAACGCCCGCGACAAAGCTCGCAAGCGTTTAGAAGAAGCCAAGGCGCAACAAGAACAAAAGAAAGCAGGCAAGTAAATGGATTTATCGAACCTGCCCGGACTTGGTCCCAAGAGACTTGAAAAGCTGAACAAGTCCGGCTTAAGCACCATAGCCGATCTTTTATACAACATTCCGCGCACCTACCTCGACCAGACCAAGGTTTCAAAGATTGCAGACTTACACGATGGCGATCGCGCGGTCGTGATTGGGATTATCACGCGCGCAGGGATAGTCAAAGGGCGCATGTCGCGCTTTATGGCAGTCCTCACGGATGGTTCCGCCGAAATTTCGCTTTTATTTTTCCGCGGCACACGATTCATCGCAAACCGCGTGAAGCCGGGAACACGTTGGCTTGTTTCGGGTACGGTCGGTTCGTACCGCGGGCTGCAATTGGTGCATCCGGACATGCAGCCATTCGACGAAGGCGAAGCATTTAACGGACAAATTCTCCCCGTCTACCCGATTAGCGAAGTTTGCCGTGAAGCCAAAATGGAACAGCGGTTCTTCCGCAATTTGTACAAGACGATTTTCAATTTTCCGGGACTCACGCTCCCGAACGCTTGCCCGCGCGAGCTCACGGACTATTTGCACTTTGCACCTGTGATGGACAATCTCCGTACGCTCCACATGCCGAAAGATTTTGATTCCATTTACAAGGCGAAGCGCGAGCTCAAGATTTTGGAGCTTTTGCCGTTTTGCCTGCGCATGGTGAAGCGCCGCGAAAATCAAAAGATTCGCGGGCATGAACGCCAGATTGATTTGGGGAACGTGATGGCAGCGAAAGCGCGCCTCCCGTTCCAACTGACCGCCGGTCAGGACGCGGCGCTGAATACAATCATTGACGGTCTCAATGGCAAAAAGCAGTTCCACGCACTGTTGCAGGGCGACGTGGGCTGCGGAAAGACCGTCGTTGCCATGCTCGCCATTATGGCGGTCTGCGGAGCAGGCGAACAATGCGCTTTGATGGTCCCGACTGACATTCTCGCCCGCCAGCATTTCAAATCGCTCAAGCCGTTCTTTGATGCGGCTGGTATCCGCGTGCATCTGCTTGTCGGGGCAACTCCCGCCGCCGAAAAGAAGGTGATTCTCGGTGAACTCCAGATGGGGCTTTGCAACGTTGTCATCGGAACGCACGCGCTCTTTAGCAAAGATGTTTTCTTTGCAAAGCTCGGGCTCGTGATTATCGACGAACAGCACCGTTTCGGCGTGAGCCAGCGCGAAGCGCTGCTCGCCAAAGGCGACTACCCCGACATGCTCGTCATGAGCGCTACGCCGATTCCGCGAAGCCTCGCGATGACGCTTTACGGCGATTTAAAAGTCATCAGCATCAAGGAAAAGCCGGCAGGCCGTAAGCCTATCAAGACGCGTCTCGTGAACGCCGCAAAGCGCGAATCGATGAAGCAGTTTATTTGCAAGGAAGCCGCCGGCGGAAATCTTTGCTACTGGATTGCAAGCCGCGTGAACGCCGATGGCTCAGACAGCACCGACGAAAGCAACGCCCGCAGTGTCGATGACATCGTGAACGAAATGCGTGCCTTTATCGCCGCCTTCGGCCACACCGATGTGAGCATTGCAAAGCTCAAAGTTGCAGGCGTCCACGGTCAAATGGACGACACGCAAAGAGACGAAATCATCAAGCAGTTTGCAGCAGGCGAAATCCAGATTCTAGTTGCTACAACCGTTATCGAAGTCGGCGTGAACGTCCCTGCCGCAAATCTCATGGTCATCGACCAGCCAGACCGATTCGGTCTAGCGCAGCTTCACCAGCTGCGCGGCCGCGTAGGCCGTGGCAATCAAGAAGCCTGGTGCTTCTTGATGACACCCGAAGGCGAAGCCGCCGAAACGAGCATGGAGCGCCTCTCGCAATTTGCCGCTACCGAAGACGGCTTTGAGATTGCAGAACTCGACCTGAAAACTCGCGGCGCCGGAAACCTCGAAGGCAACGAACAGAGCGGAGCCTGGGTATTCCGCTGGTTCGACTGGATTCACGACCAGGAGCTCATTTCGCAAACGCTCGAACGAGCAGAACACATATTAAAAGACGGTTCCGCATTCAACGAAACCGCCAAAGAAAAAATCCAAACCTGGTACAACGAGAAGCCCTCGGCAAACGAGGACGGTGTCCATTAAAAATTAGAGCAAGCGCGTCATCGTTCCGACAACAAGAGCGATCAAGACAACGTTCAAGAAGAACATCGCGCGGCGCACAATCAAAAAGAAAATAGACTGCCAATGGAAAATGTGGTCGGTCGGGTTGATAAGTTCCTTCGCCGCCAAGAACACATTGATACCACCCGTCATCACGAGCATCAAAGCCCCCGGGAAATAGCCCTCGTTCCATACGAGAACCGTAAGCCACGCACCTGCAATCATGGCGATAATGCCGATGATAATTTCGACACGCATAAAAATGCGCTTGACTTCGCGAGCACGCTTCCGACGATTCTCGCGAGCAGCCTCGTCTTGATTCTTTTCTTCATCCGTCGCCATGTTCAAATACCTTTAAAAGTTTATAGTGAATACGATGTCGTCACAGAGTAATGCGCATCGCCCTTGCGTTTTCCATTCAGCGGGAAGCTCACATCAAGTTTATTGATCAAACGGGTAATAGACTTCGTTTGAGCCAAGCGGATGCCAAAGCCCGCCACATAAATCAAATCCTTACGATTAATGTCTTTTACGCAAGCAGCCGTTTCGCCAACACTTCCAAATGCGACCACAACCGGAGCCAACGTCAAAATTTCAAAATCAGGAAACCAGCGCTGTTCCAAGTTTCCATAAACGCGAGCTTGCCCAGAATAATACCCCGTCGGGAAACCGACAAATCCATCAGAGCCACCAAGCGTCAACTGGTAACCAAGCTTGGCATCGTCATACAAATCCAACTGTCCCGACAGTGCCGTCGAAAAACGCGTACTCGGATGGAAGATGTATTCGCCATTTACACGGCCATAAAAATCGCGACGCTTACCATGATCCAGATAAAACTTCATATAAGACTTAAGCGTCAAATGATGATTATCACGACCAAGATAAAGGTCTGTCCAAAAATCTAAACGGATATCGTTGTTATCGGAACCAAGTTGTTCGTAATTCTTCGAAATTTGAGCCTTGACGGAAAACCCCTTATCAATATCTTCGGTCCACCTGACGTTGTGGAAATTCTTGATTCTTTCGTAACGAATATTGGAGTACATCACATAAAAACCAAGGCGGGAATCCTTGCGTTCTGGCACCCAGTCATTCGCCGCAACAGCAGAATCAATGGCATAAGTCTTTTCGCCATCAACAAATTGATAGAGTCCTACACGACCATTATCAGCCGTTTCGCGCAAGTAATCATACGTTGCGCCCAAGTAGAACTTACGCTGTGCACCACCAAAAGATCGGCTCAAACGGAAGCTCAGAGAATCGTTAATGAAGTCTTTCAGTTGCATCAACTTCACAGACTTTTTCCCATTGAACTGCTGCAGCGAATCCAGACTCTTTTTCGGCAGAACTTCGACCGCGCCATGCGGCAAATCGCCGTTTCCATAGATGTACGTTATCCGCTTATTTTTCAAGCCCTCAAGTGTGTACGCCCACTGGTTCACGCTACGGCTGAGGAACGGCACGTACATTTTCCAGCTTGCCAAGTAACCATCCGTATTGTAGCTGTACAAAAGGTCTAAATGGTTGTAGCGGAAAAGGAAATGCGGGTCGCCATATTCCAACTGCCACATGTCGCGGAACTCGTCATGTCCAAAGTAAAAGCCAAGCTTTTGACCAAGCCCAAGGAAATTGCTTTCCTGAACGCCGATACCCCAAACCAGGTTGTCATAGCTCCACTCACTTCCCGAAAAACCTAAAGCAAAAGGAATCGTCAACGTCCAGTTATCGCTCGTTTGGACCGTCACGACATTTTTGCCTTCTTCATCGGCAACAGAAATACTGGCATCAGAAAGGAATTTCTGATCACGCAAAAAACGTTCCGCTTCCAAAAGCAAGTTCAAGTTGACGAGGTCACCTTTGTCAAAAAGCAAAAGCTTACTCACCGTAGATTCGCGGGTTTCGATATGCACCCAGTTCAGAATGTCATACGCCCACCGGTCGTACTTCGTATGCGCCTTGGAATCGTCAAAGGCATCGCCAATATTGTAGCGGATTTCGTCAACACGGAAAACGGCATTAGAATCGACCACATCCGCAAAGGATGCAGCCGCAAAACTCAACAAACAAAATATCAATTTTTTCACGGCAAGAATATACAATTTTAGACGATAGAAGAAAGACGAAAGACGAGAGATTTCGCCGAATTCTATACTTGCACGTTCCCGTCGCTTTTTCTACATTTTGCCGCGGGTAGCGGATGGCCGCCGGCAGCGAGCAATCAAAGCTGGAGGAAAGTCCGGGCACCGCAGGGCATGATGCTGGATAACGTCCAGGCGCGGTAACGCGACAGAAAGTGCAGCAGAGAATAGACCGCCCGCAGCAATGCGGGTAAGGGTGAAACGGCGAGGTAAGAGCTCACCGCACGACTGGTGACAGAAGTGGCTAGGTAAACCTCATCCGGTGCAAGACCAAGCAGGATTCCGTTCGAAAGAACCTGGTGCGGCCCGTGCCAGCTGGATATCCGGGTAGGTCGCTTGAGGCGGTCGGTAACGATTCGTCCAGAGAGATGGTCATCGCTTCGCAAGAAGTACAGAACCCGGCTTATAACTACTCAACTTTGAAGGCTTCCGCGACAAACGGAAGCCTTCTCCTTTTTAGACAAGGGAGGGGTCGCGAATCTACAAACTCACGAACTTGCGCATGCCCGCAAAAGTGACTGCAAGGCTAACAATCATAGAAACAGTCAACACAATCAGCGGCACAAATAAATTGCTCAAAAAAGCTTCGTGACCAAGTTGTACAAGCAACAGAAGCGGAATAATGAAAAAAAGCGTCATGTGGGTCGCTGCACGGACGGTTTTAACACGAAGCGAAACCATCAGAGAAAACGCAGTCGTCAACAGCACCGCCGAAAGTGCTCCAAGCATCGAAGCCACCGCCGCAGTTACCGTAATTTCGGAATGAGAAAACCAGTAACCAAGCTGCGCCAAAAGCGCAAACACCAGCGGGAATGGAAGAATCGCAAACAGTTTGCCCCAAAACAGTTTCGCCGGCGCAATCGGAGAGAGCTGTAAAAGTTCCAGCGAATTGCGTTCGCGCTCGCCCGCAAAACTGTCACCCGCCAAAGGAGCGCCCATCGGAGCCATCAGACAGCCGAGCAAAAGCATCATGTAGCTTTCCATGCCCTGCATAATTTCGCCACCGTAACGCGACACAGCAATCGCCTGGCTCGCCGCGAGAATCATCGGCGGGATGATGAACGGAATCCAGAAACGCGGATCCCTGAAAATCAGTCGAAGTTCGTGTTTAAAAACGTGGAGCATATATCTAACCTAGAACTTAGCAAAAAAAGAGCTCGAGCAGGGGCAATTTAAATGCACGCGAAGTACGATTTTGGCCATTTGATGCTACTAATTTTAGATTTTTCCATTTTCAGTAGCATAAATTCTACTTTATCCACAATATTTATAGATAAAAACACTTTTCGCGTGCTACAAAATTCGCATTTTGACCTTTTTTGTAGTACAAATCCAGCGGACAAGCTCAAAATCGGCCTACATTTCGCTTAATTTGTCCCAAAATTATGCTACAAAAACGGAGAATTCACCCATTTAGTAGCATATTTCTGCATTTTCCGTATCACTTTTCGCACCAATTTGCTTCAGAGTACACAAAAAAGTATATTAGCATATACTCTTAAACATAAACACACAACTTTTTATGAGCGACAATTTTAAAAACAAACTCTCCGTGTGGGCGGTTTTTAGTGCCGGCGGGCTTATATTTGGGGCTTTTCTAACTCCTCTTTTCGGCTTTAAAAAAGCGCTCTACATATTCCTTGCATATTCGCTTTTTTCTGCAATAAGTATTTTCGTTTTTGGGAAATTTCCCGGACGAAGGAACATATTCAAGAAAACCGATAATATGTACATCGACGATTATTTTTCGGAAGAAGACAACCACGGCGACGAAACCGACAAATTCGACGAAATTATGGGCATAAAGGAAAAAGAAAAATCCTTTGACGAGTTCATCGCCGCAAGGAAGAAAGAATGATTTACTTACTTTCATTTTGCTTATTCACTTTTTTGCTGATAGAAACGCTTATTACTAAAGAAATAAAACTGAAGGGACCACGAACAACTTTAAAAGACAATCCAAATACTTACAAGCTATTTGTTATTACCTATTCCGCTTTAATTTTATTTTCTTTAATAACCTTTTTTCTTGACTTATTCGGATTGATCGAATAAAAGCTTAAAAACAAAAAGGGACTCTTTCGAGTCCCGTTTTTTTTAGTCGCGCTTGAGCGTCTTGTACTTGATCGGCTTCGGATTGTCGGCGTCTTCACCGAGGCGCTTGCGACGATCAGCTTCGTATTCGCTCCAGTTGCCTTCGAACCACACGACCTTCGAATCACCTTCGTAAGCGAGGATGTGCGTTGCAATACGGTCAAGGAACCAGCGGTCATGCGAGATAATCACAGCGCAGCCTGCGAACTTAAGGATAGCCTGTTCGAGAGCCTGCAATGTTTCGATGTCCAAATCGTTCGTCGGTTCGTCGAGGAACAAGAGGTTGCCCGGCTTCTGCAAGTTCTTTGCCATGAGCACGCGGTTGCGTTCACCACCAGAGAGCTGCGAGAGTTTCTTCTGCTGGGCTGCACCCGTGAAATTGAAGAGACCGCAGTAAGCACGGCCATTCATCTTGCGGTCGCCCACCAAGATTTCGTCATTGCCACCCGTGATGGATTCCCAAACCGTCTTGGAATCGTCCAAGCTTTCGCGGCCCTGTTCCATACTGATGATTTCGACAGTTTCGCCAATCTTGAGCGTACCGCCATCCGGCTTTTCCTGGCCCATGATCATCTTGAACAAAGTCGTTTTACCAGCACCATTCGGACCGATAATGCCCACGATGCCCGAGCGCGGCAAGCTGAAATTCAAATCGTCAAACAGCACCTTTTCGCCAAAGGCCTTCTGCAAATGTTCCGCCTGAATGACGACATCGCCCAAGCGCTTGCCGTTTGCAATGTGGATCTGAGCCACCTTGATCTGTTCCTTGGAATCTTCGGCCAAGAGTTCTTCGTAAGCCTTGAGACGAGCCTTACTCTTTGCTTGGCGAGCCTTCGGACTCTGCTTGACCCATTCCTGTTCGCGAGCGAGGCGCTTCTGACGGTCAGATTCACCCTTTTCTTCGTTCTTCATGCGTTCAAGCTTTTGGTCAAGCCACTGGGCGTAATTGCCTTCCCAAGGAATGCCGCGACCGCGGTCAATTTCCAAAATCCAGTTCGTTACGTTGTCAAGGAAGTAACGATCATGCGTCACGAGAATCACAGAACCCTTGTATTCGCGGAGGTGGCGTTCAAGCCATGCAACCGTTTCGGCATCCAAGTGGTTCGTCGGTTCATCCAAGAGCAACAAATCCGGTTCTTCGAGGAGCAAGCGGCAGAGAGCCACGCGGCGCTTTTCACCACCAGAAAGGTTTGTCACCGGCCAATCGCCCGGCGGGCAGCGGAGAGCGTCCATTGCAATTTCAATGTTGCGGTCGAGGCTCCACAAGTCCTGAGCGTCGATGATATCCTGAAGCTTTGCCTGTTCGTCGAGGAGCTTGTTCATCTCGTCGTCTTCCATCGGTTCAGCAAACTTCATGGAAATTTCGTTGAAGCGGTCAAGTACAGCCTGCTTTTTAGCGACGGCCTGCATCACATTTTCCTTGACGGTCAAGTTCGGGTCAAGCTGCGGTTCCTGCGGCAAGTAGCCTGCGGTGCGACCCGGTTCAATCCAAGCTTCGCCCTGGAATTCCTTGTCAATGCCCGCCATGATGCGGAGGAGCGTAGACTTACCGGCACCATTCTGGCCGATAATACCAATCTTTGCGCCATAGTAGAAGCTCAAAGAAATGTCCTTCAGCACCTCTTTGTTAGGCGGATAGGACTTGGTCATTTTGTACATGTAGAAAACGAATTTTTCTGCTTTGTTTTGTTCGGCCATATTTTAGTGATTAATGGTTAGTGATTAGAGGTTAGCGGCCATGCCGCAGTTTAATTATGCATTCCTAATATAGAAATATCTGTTCAGAGCCAACATTACAAGCTGCATTACCACAGCGAATAGCGCCATAATAGCGATGTAATCCAAAGTAAATAGCAGATATCCGTGCTCCAGATCCAAAGAAAAGAACGGTTGTTGAAGCGTCATGTATTTCCACAAGCCTCGTTCGATAAAGGCATAAATTCCATAAACGCCAAGAACCGAAACCACGCCCATCGCAACCTTTCCGCGAACAAACAGCGACAAATGAAGCCCAATGTGAAGCGAAACAAAAAACAAATACCAATGGCTCGCAAGCATGTGCGCCGTGCGGGCAAAGCTCGTACAACTTTCAATACCAATCCACGCGAATACGTGATTTGAAAGAATTACCCCACTAATCATCAAGAAAAGCACACATAAAATAACACTGCCATTAATGACAGTCCGCACAATCCGCAGTGCATTGTACTTTCCTTTGAGCAGCCCCTTGATCCACGCACGATTCACAACAAGATGCGTTACCCAGAGCACGAATAAAATCACACCTAGAGTTTCATGAACCAAGTCGCTATCAAAAGACTCGTCGAAAGCCTCATAAAAAAAGTTACACCCACCCATTAAAACCAAGGTGAGTGCAGCCATCGCAATATCTAAAGCACACCGAGAAATTTTAACCACTTATCCACATCCTTCTGAGCTTTTTTACGATTATTCTGAGCAATATGCCCATAGATAGAAAGACCTTTCGTCACAACAGCTCCCGTTGCAGCCTTTTTCAGTTTTGCAATGGCAGAAAGACCACTCCCCTCATGCGTCACGAACGGATGAACCAACTTTCCTTTCAGATTATACTTTTCAAGGAAAGTATACATCAGCATAGGCATATCGTTCAACCACACTGGATAACCAATATAAATTTCATCAAACTCCTCGGGATTCACTTCCACAGGCTTAATCGCCGGGCGTGCATTTTCTGCGCGATCCTTTTTCGCTGCACTGAGGCATTCATCATAGGTCCTGGGGTATTCCGTTTCTGGCATCACGCGCAAAAGCGTAGCGCCCGTCTTTTCCGCAATCATCTCGGCAATGATTTCGGTATTACCTTTGATAATTGTACCGACGCTGACGTTTTCGCCAATATGGGAAAAATAGGCGACGAGGATTTTCTTTTCGGCCGCCATGGATACACCAATGAGAAACATCAATAGAATTAAGACTATTTTACGCATGCTCCGCTCCTGTTCTCAATTTTTTACCATTAACTAAAAATAATATAAAAAAACAAGAGAAACCACACGCAATTAGAACAATATGGAATACATTTGAGCTAAAGCAAACAAAACGGCATCAATCCACTAAACTTCCGCCAAAAACTGTTTAATTTTAGCCTTGACGAAATTCAAGTCCGGGTTCGTAATTACCGGAATGAGCGCATTAATTTCTTCGACGGACTTATCCCACCATTTCCACTTGAGCAAAAGCATCGTCAGTTCCTCGTCGAAACGGTTGCGGATATACTGCGCCGGGTTACCCGCCACAATCGTATAGGGCTCCACATCGCTCCCCACGACCGCATTCGCTCCTATGATGGCACCATCGCCAATATGCACACCCGGCAAAATCACAGCGTTCTGCCCAATCCACACATCGTTCCCAATTACCGTATCGCCCTTGAGTGGCAAATTTTCTTTAGCAGGAGGCGCCATATTCCAGCCCTGCAATGTGTAAAACGGGAACGTCGAAACCGCATTCATCTGATGGTTCGCACCATTCATCACGAACTCCACCCCTGCCGCGATTTGGCAGAATTTTCCGACAATTAACTTGTCGTCATTCCACGGATAAAGATGCGTCACGTGACTCTCGAAATCGCTATCGGCAATGTAGGTGAAATCGCCCACGACAATCTGCGGATTCTTGAGCGTCGGCTTCACGTAAATTTCCTTGTCGTACCCAGCAATCGGGTGGACCGTCATCGGATCAGGGAGTGTATTTGGCATAGTGACCTCCGTGGGTGAGATATGGGAAAAGGTAATAAAAAGCAAATAAACCAGTCTTTTCCGAATTGGTCGGGAATCTTCTTTTCGCGATCCATTCACAAAAAGTCATTTTATGACATTAAAGAAACATATATTAATAAAGAAGAATTCAATGAAGGACTTTATAAACTGGGATAAGAAAACAATTATTTTTAAACAATATATCAACATAAATTTTGCAAAATTAGACAAAATTCACTAATTATAACATTTTTATTTGTTATTAACATTTTAAAAAGTTATATTACTATATAAATGTTATAAAGGAGCGGATTATGTCTTTTTCCATACAGAAAGTCATTGACTCAATCAAAGGAATCTTTGAATATTTCGGTTTCGACAGTGAAGTCAAACAAGCTCAAAAACCGAAGGAACTCCCCATGTATCTGACCTCAAACCGTGATTTTTTTGATGTAAATATTTGTGGCATGAACTTTACCGCCATCGTTCCGAATAATGGCGAGACGTTCTCCGCAGAAGCGTTGTCCAAACAAATCGAGAAATACAAACAGGCTTTTTCACAACCAACAGCCTTCTTTTTCGAAAACACCACTGCGATCCAACAAAAAGCACTCATTGAAAACCGTATTCCATTTTTAGCTAATCCAACCATCGTATTTTTACCCTTTCTCGGCATCGCCATGCAACAGCGACGGAAATCGAGTTACGAGTACTCCGTACAAAAAGAAAAAATGAGTCCCCAAACGCAATTGCTCTTTTTATACATGCTTTATAAAGTCAAGGATGCATATGTATCACGCACGCAGGCGGCACAAGATTGCGGACTCAATGTTATGGCTGTTTCAAGAAGTGGCAAAGAGCTTGCTTCATACGGTTTAATAAAACAGGAAGAACACGGCAGAAGTGTCTTGATGACTTGCGCGTTAAACGGGAAGGATCTTATACAAAAAGCCATGTCCTACCTAATAAGTCCTGTGCAAAAAAATATCATTGTAAAAAAGACCGATTTAAAAGCCAATTTTCCAATCGCAGGAGAGACCGCACTTTCTTCAATGACAATGCTCGGCTCACCAAAAATAGAAACCTGTGCAAATGCAAAAAAAGAGATTTCCCCAAACATTGTGGACTATACAAAAGACGCACGGTGGCTTGCACCTGAAACATTGACGAACGTGCAAATATGGAAATACAATCCAACGCAGTTCACAAAAGATGGATGTGTGGATCCACTTTCACTTTACTTATCAATGAAGGATTCAAAAGACGAAAGAATTCAGGCTTGTCTAGACGAAATGATGGAAAAAACAAAATGGTAAACGGAATAGAAAAATTTAGAGAAAAATTTGAAAAATTCAACGACGGCTATGCAGTTATCGGCGGCACAGCTTGTTCCGTCGTTATGGAAACAGAAGGCTTGCCATTTCGCACTACAAAAGACATTGACGCAATCCTGATTGTTGATGCAGACAATTTCACCGAATTTGCGAAAGAATTTTGGAACTTTGTCAAAGAAGGCGGATACAAATGCGGCTGGAAAGGTGACGAAAACCCGCATTTTTACAGGTTTACCGAACCACATGCAGGATACCCCTCGCAAATCGAATTCTTTTCAAGAAGTGCATATCCGATGACAATCCCCAAAGGAATAACCCCCGTGCACGTTGAAGACGATATATCCAGCCTTTCAGCAATCGTGTTGGACGATGACTATTACAGTTTACTGAAAAATAGTTGCGAAAAAATGAACGGAATTCGCATTCTCAAAGCGGAATACCTAATCGTTTTTAAAATGTATGCACGAATTAATTTGGAAACAGAAAAGGAAGCAGGAAAACAGGTTAATGACAAAGATTTCAAGAAACATAAGAACGATGTTTTCCGATTATTGCAGTTGATCCCACCAGACTTAAAAGTTTCGTTGCCTGAAAAAATCAAGCGCCATATTGAACAGTTTTTGAATTCCATGCAAAACGAACCGCTTGACGAACAGGTGCTAGGAATGATTAGTAAGAGCGAAGCGTTAAGAGTGTTGAAGGAAGTGTATTTGTCTAAATAGCTAAATCATTTTTTAATATATTTTTTTTACAAAAAAATCTTCACTATCTATACAAAAAATCATTGATTGCAAAGGATAAAAATCATGGCAAGAAAACCATTGGAACCTAATTTATGGACTATTGGAGACACATTCAAACACATGTATTCCGTACCTGTGTACCAACGTCCATATTCCTGGGAATCTACACAAATCAATGTAATTTTGGACGATATTTTCAAAGCTTATAAGCAACCCGAATCAGATCGTGAAGAAGGCTACTTTATAGGAAGCATCTACATACACGATAAAAATGAAAAATTAAAAGGACTAATTCAAAAGTATGAAATCATTGATGGGCAACAGAGATTAACAACCATATCGTTGCTTTTATTATCAATATATTCGCTTGCAGTCCAGTACAATATTTCAGAAACCGAACAAACATTTCTCAACATCAAAGCGGCTCTTTGGAAATATATAGATCGATCTTACGATAAACAAAATAGAGCGGTTTCGTTAAACAGCATCGAAAAGAAAAGCTTTGAGGATCTTTACAACACGTGTTTTGAAAAACCAAATAAAATACTAGACTTTTGTAACCAATATAAAACAAATAATAATTTTGAAAAACGTGTAATAGAGAATTTTAGAACTATTTACAACTACGTTGAAAAAGAATTTCCCAAGGGAAAAAATAACGACCTTCTGAATTTCGCAGATTTTCTACTAAACTTCGTACAGATTATAGCTATTGATTCAACCTGCAGCATAAGCAAGGCTTTTTCAATATTTGAATCCATAAACAGTAAAGGAAAGCCCCTAGACGAGATTGATAAAATAAAAACATATATATTCTCGGAACTAGACGAAGCATCCTATGATTACTATTTAGATCTATGGGGTAAACTGATTATCGAAACAAATGACCAATTGTACGACTATATGTACAACTACATTAAAGCGTACATTTCATTCTATCGACAAAATATTAATGTTGATAATTTCAAGTCGCTAAGTCGGAATGAAATACAAGTATATTTCAAGAAAAACAGCATTACAGAAGCTCTCAAAGCAATTCTTGACGACATGTACAAAAAAGTCAAGTTCTACAACATGCTTGGGGACGTGAACAAAGCGAATGAGCTCGTAAAAAACAATGAATTTCGATTTTATTATACAATATTCAACCAAATCAACTACAAGCATCCAAAGCCACTATTTCTCCGTTGCATAGAAGAATATGCATCAAAAAAAATATCAAAAGACAATTTAGTGAGTATCATCCGTGAAACGGTAAAATTCATGTTTGAATTCCTTACAATTAGCGACCGAGATAGCAAGGATGCAATCACAATGTTTTCAACAATAATGAATGACATATACATTCGTTCAAGCGTAAATAAAGACATTGTGATTAATGTAATTGCAAATGAAATGATTTCTAAAGCAGTCACTACAGATAGAATAAAATCCAATTTAGCAAACATGGATGCATATGAACAAAACAAGAAAATAGCCGTAGCTCTTCTAGCTCTATACGAATCCACAAGCATCGACAAAAAAGGTAAAGTCAAAATTTCCTATGACAAGGCATACACCCTACTTCATAATTACGGACAGACATTCAGCTTAGATCACCTATTGGTTCAAACACCAGCTCCGAAATCTGAATTTAAATATTATCGCGACGCCAATGATAAACTAGTCTTAAAAAAAGGACATGACTTCGAACCAGGAGTAGTTATTCCAGGAATGGAGTACGATCAATTTACCAAAATAGTATTAAACAAAATCGGAAACCTTCGTTTATGGTACAAAGATGAAAATTCTTCACGACAAAACGATGCTATACAATTAAACGCCTATACTGGATTTAATACATACAAAAAAATTCAAAATAGAAGTAAAAACATAATTGATACATTAGTCGATAAATGTTTGCCAATGTCCAACTACAATCCAAATTTAAAGCTTATTTCAGACCTAAAAGAGAACGCACTTCCTAAATTAAACAAACTTATCGAATACGGATTACTTCATATCGGCGATAAATTATACATTACAACTGAAAATAACAATTCAGAAGCTACACTATTAGACGGCTCATATGTAGAATACAAAGGGAAAAAAATGAAAATCAGTGATTGGGGTTGTAATGTTACTGGAAAGAAAAATGTAAACATCTACACAATTTCAGCACTTGTTGGAGAAGATGAAACTTTACAACAAAAAAGAATCAAATATACGATAAATCATAATGAAGAAACCCTAGGATAATTCCATATACAAATTACATCCTTTTAAAATATACACACGCTTTTCCGTACTGTACAAACAACACACCCGCTATGCCCACCGCTCACGAAATTTTAAAATCTGTTTTTGGCTACGATGCGTTCCGACCCATGCAACAGGAAATCATCGAGCACGTCGTATCGCGAAAAGATGCGCTCGTGCTGATGCCGACTGGCGGCGGAAAGTCCATTTGCTACCAGATTCCGGCCTTGATGTTCAAGGGCATCACGGTCGTCATTTCGCCGTTGATTTCACTGATGAAAGATCAGGTGGACGCGCTAAATGCAAACGGCATCGGGGCAGATGCGCTGAACAGCAACAACGAAGAAGGCGAAAACGCGGCCATCCGGGAGCGTTGTAAAGCAGGCCAGACCAAGATTCTCTACATTTCGCCGGAGCGTTTGCAGCGTGAAATTCCGTGGATGCAACAGCACTTGAACATTTCGCTGTTCGCTATCGACGAGGCGCATTGCATTTCGCAATGGGGGCACGATTTCCGCCCGGAATACACGCAGCTCGGCGGGTTGCATCAAGCGTTCCCGAACGCAACAATCATGGCGCTGACGGCAACGGCAGACAAGCTCACAAAAGAAGATATTGTCAGGCAGCTGAACTTGCGAGATTTTAGACTTTTCGTGAGTTCGTTCGACCGCCCGAATCTGAGTCTCGATGTGCGTCGCGGTTATTCCGCTTCCGAAAAGCTGAAAGCGATTTTATCCATCATTTCAAAGCATAAGCACGAATCGGGAATCATCTATTGCCTTTCGCGCAAGAGCACCGAAAAAGTTGCCGACGAACTCATCAACGCAGGCGTTTACGCAAAGGCATACCATGCGGGGCTTACCGCCGAAGAACGCAACAACGTGCAAGAGGATTTCATCAACGACAATATCGATGTCGTGTGCGCGACAATCGCATTCGGCATGGGCATCGACAAAAGCAATGTCCGTTATGTCATCCATTACAATCTCCCCAAGAGCATCGAGAGCTTTTACCAAGAAATCGGGCGCGCGGGTCGCGACGGTCTCCCTTCCGAAACGGTGCTGTTCTACAATTTCCAGGACATCATCACGCTCCGCAAATTTGTAAACGAGAGCGGCCAGCGAGACATCAACTCCGAGAAGCTCGACCGCATGCAGGAATACGCCGAATCGCAGGTTTGCCGTCGTCGCATTTTGCTCAACTACTTCGGCGAAAACAACAGCAGCAACTGCGGGAATTGCGACA
The DNA here is from genome assembly GCF_900177805.1 of Fibrobacter sp. UWB13. NCBI lineage: Bacteria > Pseudomonadati > Fibrobacterota > Fibrobacteria > Fibrobacterales > Fibrobacteraceae > Fibrobacter > Fibrobacter sp. UWB13. The sequence goes on from NZ_FXAX01000003.1 coordinate 200,972, forward strand.
TCTGCAAGCACCCGCCACAGCGTTTCAACGGCACAATCCTCGTGCAAAAAGCACTCTCAGCCATAAAGCGCACAGGCGAGCACATAGGCTTTTCAATGACCGCCGACATACTCAAGGGAACGCTCAGCGACGAAATCGTCCAGAAGGGTTACGACAAACTCAAAACGTTCGGTGCCGGCAGCAAAACAACGCTCAAGCATTGGCACGACTACCTTTTGCAAATGCTGCAACTCGGTTACATCGAAATTGCCTACAACGAGAACAACCACCTTAAAATTACCGAGAGCGGGAACGAAGTCCTCTTTGGGAAGAAAACGGCAGAACTTGCCGTCGCCCCAAAAACAGAAGCAAAAGAAGACGCGAAGCCGAGAAGTGGGCGCGCAACATTCAATCGCGGCGGCAATTCACGCACTACATTTACGCACACAGCCGACGACGCGGAAGACAATTCCCTTTTTGAAGCTCTGCGAAAAGTCCGCAGGCAAATCGCCAACGAAAACAACTGGCCGGCCTACGTCGTGCTCTCCGACCGCACGCTAAGAGATCTCGCCTACAAGGCGCCCACATCCATCAACGAACTGCAAGACGTATTTGGCTTTGGTGAAATGAAAATTCGAAAGTTCGGGCAACAATTCGTAGACGCCATCCGCGATTACATGAAGCAATAAAAAATCCCGCAGCACACGCCGCGAGATTTTCATTCATAAAATTTAACTGGGTCCTTCCGCCTTCGGCGTCAGGATGACGCTTCCAGTAACTATCTATTATTCAGATAATTCAGCACCTTGTTCGTAAGGTCGTTTTCCTTCTTCCAGAAGAGAACGGCACCGGTAGCACGGTCAATGACCATGTCATAGCCTTCCTGCAAAGCAATTTCGTTTACTGCCTTGCGGATAAGCTGGATAATCGGGGCACTCACCTTTTCGTTTTCAGTGATGAGCTCACCGTTACGGCCATAGACGCGGTCGATGAACGATTTGAGTTCCGTATCCTTCTTGTTGTACTCGGCTTCAAGTTCGCGCTTCTTTTCGTCCGAGAGCATCAGGACTTGCTTATCGAGCTTTTCCTTGATAGCGGCAAGTTCCTTCTGCAAGAGGTTCGCCTGCTGTTCCCACTTAGCCACCTGGCGGTCGTATTCTTCCTGAGCCTTCTTGGTGCCCTTGAATCCGTCAAAGATAATCTTTGAATCCACATGAGCAATGCGAAGACCATCTTCGGCAAAGCTAGCGCATGCAAAGACTACCGAAAGTAAAACGATCAACTTGCGAATCATAGAGCTCCTCCACTCAGGCTAGAATGCCTGACCAATGACAAAGTTGAATTCCATATCGCCGACACTGGTGTACGATCTACCATAGTAGTCTTCACCCGGATCAAGCGGCCATGCAAAGTCGAAACCGATAATACCAAGCATCGGGACAACCACGCGGAAACCAAAGCCGATATCCTTCTTGAGCGTTGTCGGATCCCATTCGGTAAGCGGGTTCTTCGACGGCTTTTCAATACGTGCATCCAGATCAATGCGCGGACCAAACACGTTACCAGCGTCAAAGAAGAACGGCAAGAGGTAGAATGTCTGCGGCACGAGGGCAAGCTGGAGTTCGGCACCAACATACTGGTAGCTACGACCCAAGCGGCTGTAACCGATAGAGCCAGAGCCGTAACCACGGAGCATACCATCATAGCCAAGCACACCACCCATTCTATACAGAGTGCGGTGCTGCAACTTGTCACCGAAAATCACGCCGTATTCGTTTGTAAGGGCAATCGAGAGACGGTCGCGGAAGAGCGGGAACCACCACTTGATGGAGAGGTCAGCCTTCACGAATTCAAAGTCACTACCGAAGGCGGCGTTTGCCCACTGCACGTCGAGCACATAGCGGGAACCTTCCGTCGGGAACTGCGGCAAGTTCTTGTCGTCACGCTGGATGCGGAAGTTGAATGCCGATTCAATACCCGTGTAAACCACATAGCTATTGTCGATGTTCGGGCCCTGATCGTTCATGAGCCAGCTATAACCGATCTGACCGTAGAAGTAGTCGTCCGGCCACTTGAGGCGCTTACCGGCAAAGATGCTACCACCATAACGGGTAATGTCATGTTCGTAGGAATCTTCCATGTTCCACCAGGAGTAGCTGAGGCTTGCGCCAACAGTAATCGGCTTGTCAAGGAACCACGGTTCCGTAAAGCTGATCGTTGCACTCTTCTTGTCAGCACCGTATTCGAGGTTCAAGGCAGCCTGCTGGCCATCGCCCATACAGCAGTTCGGGATGGAGATGCTTGCCGTACCGACAAAGCCATCGCTTTCGCTGTAAGAAACGCCCAAGCTGAACTGACCCGTACCCGCCTGCTTTTCTTGCACGGCAAAGTCGAGGTCCACTTCCTGTTCGCCCACGACCTTGATATCGGGCACGACCATGTCGAAGTAGTTGAGCTGCATAATGTCGCGGAAGCTACGTTCCAAAGCGGACTGGCGGTAAGTATCGCCCGGGTACAGACGCACTTCGCGGCGGATCACCTTTTCGTTCGTCTTGGTATTGCCCCGCACATGCACCTTGTGGATCTGAGCCGGCAAGCCTTCGTTCATCTTAAACGTGAGGTTCACGGTAGAATCGTTTTCGAACGTTCTTTCTTCATCGAACTGGGCAAAGAGGTAACCGTCTTCGCGGTAAGAATCAAGCAAAGCCTTACGGGATGCTTCGTAGACATACTGGTCAAACACGGCACCGCTATCGAGGCGGAACACATAGCCGAGCATGACATCGCTCTGGACTTCGTTACCCGTAAAGTGGAGCCCGCCCATGTAGTAACGGCGACCTTCGGTCACGTCGATGTGAACGATAATATCGCTAGAAGTCTTGATGTTATCGTACTTGTAGAGTGCCGGAATCATGTCCTCAATCATGTAACGCACAAGGAGCTTGCTTTCGTAAGCGGAGCGCTTCTTGATTTTGAGGAGGGAATCAATCTTCGGATTATTCCACTTGCGGTCTGCCACCAGGTCAATCCATTCCTTGCGGGCACTTTCGTAGCGGATAATGTCGTTCAGGAGTTTCCAAGCGCCTTCTTCATCCTTGACTTGCGGCTTGCGTCTTGCAAGCGGATACTTGTCGCCCGCCTTGCGCATGTTCCTATAATAGTGAGTCACTTCCATCGTCGGCTTGCCCGCAATCTTGTAAAGCGGGTTCGTCGAGTCGGACATAGCCTCGTTCAACTGCGTGTAAAGCGGAGCCAACTTTTCTCCAACCGGCACCATGCGTCCAAGATAGAACAGGCAGGTCGAATCCGGCAGGTATTCGGCGTGATAGTCATTAAGTTCGGCATCCAAGAAACCGAAATGGCGGAAGACGTTCAGCACGGTATCGCGGTCGGCTTCAAAAACGTTTTCCTTGAATTCACCGCCACCCCACCACTGGTTTTCTTTCGAAAGCATGTGGTCCGTGATTTCTTCGACCGGCACGTGATCATTGCCCTTGACGTCAAAGCCACGAATGCGAACCTTGGAGCCTTCGCGAATCACAAAGGTCACCTTGTTCTGGTATTCGTCCACCGGTTCTTCGCGGTAGCCCACTTCGGCAAGGAGGAACCCTTCGGAGCGGTAATGGTCGAGCATAGCCTGGCGCGTGCGTTCCAACTGCGCCTTGCTATAAACCTGACCTGTAATCATGTGGATTTTCAAACGGAGGTCATCTTCGGAGACTTCGTCGCAACCATCCAAAATAGCGGTATCAAGTGCCGGGAGTTCCTTCACTTTGAACACCAGGTCTACATAAGAATCATCATCGCCAACGTAATCCACCCAAGCGGTCACATCGTCAAAAAGACCCGAAGCATAAAGCGAACTCACAGAGTTTTGGACTTTTTCAGAAAGCGAGGTCGGGGAATAGCTTTGCCCCGTACGGATACCGATACGTCCGAGAACCGAACGTTCGTCCATGTGATGGGTACCCTCGACACGAATCTTGTTGATCTTATTCTCAACCATATACTTGTCGGAAATCTGCGACATGTCCAACAATTGGGCATTCGACATACCGACCAAAGCAAGAACAAATAAAAGCGAACGGGAACGCAGAATAGACCTACCTATAAAGCAGTTTATTTTAATTTCTGCCCAAAAATACAAAAATTACACTCCCCCGCCCACACGACTTTTTTAAAAAAGCCCAAACGGCCGACGAATAAACCGTAATGATAGAATAAGGGTTATATCGTCCCGATTTTTACACTTTTTGAAAGCGTTACGCTATGGGCTATAGAGTTCCATATATATGGATAAAGGCAAGCCGGGCATTTTCGCAAAGAAAAAGAAACGCTCCTAAATTAAACGCAACGCAAGCGCATTATATATATTTAAGGCGAAAATTTTAACCTACACCCTCTATTGAAGGATACTATGCGATCTACAGCTTGGAACGACGAAGAAAACAAAATCTTGCCCGAAATGGCGCTTGATTTTATGCCCGAAGAAAAATTGCGCGAATTGCAGTTGCAGCGTTTGCGTGCAACCGTGAAGCTCGCCTACGAGAAGGTTCCGCTGTTCCACGAACGCATGGTCGAAAAGGGCGTCAAGCCCGAAGACATCAAGACTTTAAAGGATATCGTAAAGATTCCGTTCTCCATGAAGAAGGACTTGCGCGACACTTATCCGTACGGCCTCTTCGCTGTCGACATGAGCGAAGTCGTGCGTCTGCACGCAAGCTCCGGCACTACCGGTAAGCCGATTGTCGTCGGTTACACCAAGGAAGACATGGAAGTCTGGGCCCAGGTCGTGAAGCGCGGCCTCCTCGCCTGCGGTTTCCGCAGCACGGACATTGTGCAGAACTTCTACGGCTACGGCCTCTTTACGGGCGGCCTTGGCATTCACGGCGGTTTCGAAGCCCTCGGCGCCACAGTCGTGCCGATTAGCGGTGGCAATACCGAACGCCAGGTGATGCTCATGAAGGACTTCGGCGTGACCGCAGTCGGTGGCACACCGAGCTACTTTGTCCGCATTATCGACGTTGCCGAAAAGATGGGCGTCGACATTTCCAAGTTGAACGTGAAGCGCGGCATCTTCGGTGCAGAACCGTGGAGCGATGGCATGCGCGACTACATCGAAGAAAAGACGGGCATCAAGGCTTACGACATTTACGGACTTTCTGAAATTGTCGGCCCGGGCGTAGGTTGCGAATGCGAATGCCGCGACGGCATCCACATTTTCGAAGACCACTTCTACCCCGAAATCGTGGACCCGGAAACGCTCGAACCGCTTCCGGACGGCGAAGAAGGCGAACTCGTCATCAGTACGCTCAGCAAGCGCGCTATGCCGATCCTCCGCTACCGCACCCGCGACATCACTGCTATTGAAAAGACCAAGTGCAAGTGCGGCCGTACCATCCGCCGTATCCGCCGCATTGGCCGCCGCAGCGACGACATGATCATCATGCGTGGCGTGAACGTGTTCCCGAGCCAGATCGAAACGGCTCTCCTCCGCGCCGAAAAGGCATTGCCGCATTACCAGATTGTGCTCGATACCAAGAACAACATGGATACGCTCGAAGTCAAGGTCGAAGTTTCTCGCGACATGGTGAGCGACTCCATGAGCGATATGGAACAGCTCTCCAAGAAGTTCAAGCACTCCATCGAACAGATTCTCGGCATCTCCGTGATTGTCACGCTCTGCGAACCGGATTCCTTGCCGCGTAGCGAAGGCAAGGCCAAGCGCGTCATCGACAACAGAAAGAAGATTTAAGAAGGAGAAAAAAAATGAAAATTCCACAGGTTTCAGTTTTCGTGTCGAACCGCCCGGGTCGTCTCCAGGCTGTTTGCCGTTCGCTCGCTGATGCAGGCATCAACCTTCTCTCGCTCACGCTCGCCGATTCCGGCGAATTCGGCCTTATCCGCCTGATTGTGAACGATTCTGAAAAGGCTGTCAATGTTCTTGCCAAGGCTGGCCTCAGCGCAACCGTTACCGACGTTGTCGCATGCCCTGTTGCAGACAAGGTTGGCGGTCTTGCAGACCTTCTCGACGTTCTCGGCGACTTGCAGATTGACTACATGTACGCCTACCCGTCCGAATGCTCGACGGCAACGAACGTCATGATTCTTCGCTTTAGCGATACCGAAAAGGCGCTCAAGGTCTTGGAAGAAAAGAACTTCAAGACTCTCAGCACTACAGAAATGCTGGGCTAAAATCGCGAGTTGCGCAGTCTGTGCAAGTTAAACGCGCAGACGAGATGCGCGAATGCGCGGACTAAACTACGCACGCTATTGCAAACAAAAACAGCTAAACGGTTTCCCGTTTAGCTGTTTTATTATGGATTTCAAGTAAGTGAAACTTGACTTTCGAGAGTCCGCAGGCTACCTGAACACAGCGGTAACCGACGTGACTTCACCCGGGTTTACCTTGCGAGTTACATCCATGACGCCATCGCTCCAGCCCGTGAACGTGCTGCCAGAATTTGCCTGAGCCGTAAGCGTGACCGGCACATCCCTGTAAAGCGAGACCGTCATCGAAGACTTATCCAGAGCAAGGCCATCCACGAGAATCGTGCCGGAGCCCTGCGCCGTAAACGTCATTTCCACCGGCGAAGACAGCGTAAAGTACGTTTCCATCTGTTCACGGACCTTAGCCTGACGCGTCTGGGCAAAGCTCTTTATCGTTTCCAAAGCGTTACTCATGCTAGATGCATTATAGCCCCAGAATTCCTGATCACGAGCCACTTCAGGTTCCACCTGCGACTGCAAATCGTTGATGCGCTTGAGGAGCCTATCCGCCGAGAAGTTCATCGAAAGGAGCACGCTAAAGCGGTTGATAAACGCATTCTTGAAGCCCTCGTTACTGAGCAAACGAATCATGAGAATCGTGTGCGGAGAAATAGAGCCGTTCGTCACCTGTTGCTGGCCACCGCCCATGCCACCCATGCCGAAGCCCATTCCCATACCCATGCCACTTGTGCCGCTAGCATTCGTCACATAGCTGAACACGTTTCCGGTCTGGGTATTGTAAGACACGCCGAAGCCAAAGTCCGTATCGTACATGAACCATTTCCACTTCGTCTTCTGACTTGCGACACGCCACTTTTTCATGTTGTTGTGCGGCCAGTCGCTGTTATTCAAGAACATTTCAGCTTGCATATAATTCATGTAGTTGTCGACATCAACCTGGTCTGCAACCTTCTTGTAGTTTGCATCCGATTTCAAATCGTTGTTCTGCAACCAATCCAGCATAGATTTGTAATCCGCAGAAGAACCTACACTCGCTTCATCTGTACCACTTGATGTTGTTGCAAGAAGGTCAATATCGTTCGGGTCATAGCCGTACTTGGTTTCGTAATAGTATTCGTTGTTGCGTTCACGCAAATCGTGGATACCGTAATACTTGCCATTGTAATACACGATAACATAACGGCCACGCTGGTAATCAACGCCCAAGCCTTCCGTCATCGAAGTACCCACACGGTCGCGCACGTAATCGTCGCCGGAATTGTTACCAAAGTTTCTGAGTGAGAAAGCCTTAAACTTCTTGAGTTCCGGATAATCCGGGAACAGCGTGTATTTCAGGCGCTTTTCGCCATACTCTTCGCGCAGCGTCACCGCAAAGGACTTCTTTTCTTTTGCACGGCTGTACTGGCCAGAAATCTTGTAGTCGCCCATCACGCCAAATGCCGGAGCCTGCGGCTTGCCTGGTTCAAACATTTCTACATAAACCGGGAGTTCTCGGTTGCTCCAGAAGTTTGCGCCCTTCTTCGGATCCATCATGCTGGCGTTATTGCCCGTCATGTAAAGGCCGGAATCGGGGCTGAACATCGAAAGCGGATCAGTCGTCACAAAGAGTGCGGCAAGCGTGGGTTGCTTTTCGAAAACGTAAGTACGGATAATTTCTTCACTCGGGTAAGAGCCACCGATATACGCACGGCAACGCAAAACTGTCGTAGCGCTAATCGTCACCGTAGTCTGCACTACCGGAGAATTTGTAGTCGGTTCGGCACCGCCCTGTTCGCAACGAGTGCCCGCCGGGAATGTCGCCGTCACCGGAGACGTGTAGAAACCAGAAGGCGGAATGTTCACTTCGGCAACTTGAACTTGTTCTGCAAAGACCTCGCCTGCCGTATTGCCATAAGGCGACGGAGTTGCAAAGCCCCACTTGCCCGCGCCATCACGAGACCAAGAAGCGGTCGTTGGAACAGCTCCAAAACGCACAGAATCCAGCAAAGCGCCTTCGGCATTCACAAAGTACAATGCACCGCCATCCTTGTCCACCTTGAACGAAGCATGCGGTTCATGGCCGCGATTGCGAGCAATGTACGACGTAATCTGAATGGTCGTCGATTCACTTCCCTGAGTTTCAGTTGCAAACGTTGTTGCCGTTACATTGTTGCGCTTGAGGTCCTTCGCATTATCATCGAGGCGGACATAGAACACCGATGACAAATCACCTGTACCGCGGAGATTCTTGCCGCTCCAATTGCTAAGCGAATCACCTTCCTTAAAGTTCACACGAATTTTGTGATTTTTGGTGATAAAGCCACGGACAACAAGCTGGTTGACCTTGCTAAGGCTAGACGCATTATTGGTCTTGACAACCACGCGAGAGTAATCCCCACCCTGGGCAACCTTCATCACAGACCCAATCTGGACAGAGCCATTTTCGCTAAAGCAGAGCGAAGACTTGCCTTGCAAATTTTCGACATTGTTGCCAGAAGAAGCAGCACCGGTATTGCCACCCATACCGCCCATGTTGCCGCCCCAGCCGCCGCCACCCCAGTTGCCCATTCCGCCACCGAAATCGCCAAAATTGAAGCCGCCCATGCCACCCGATGCAGATTCAGAACTGCAATCCGAGCTCATCATATTAAGCGAATCAGAAGGCAAGACATAATCAGGATAATTCTTGCCCGAAAGGAAAACGATCATGAAACTTTTGGCAGGAACAGTCGCATTGCCAAAGACCCAACGACGCGGATTAGACAAATCATCCGTAAGCGAATAGCCCTTCAAACTCACCGGAGCATCGGACGAGTTGTAAAATTCGACCCACCCCGGATCGTTGCCGTCATTGTCCTTGAGATTTGCATTTGTCGGAGAAACTTCCGAGAAGAACACCGGGCTATTCCCTTCGAAATGCGGAATAACAGTAGCGGCGCTCGAAGCCGGCGGAACCTGCGCACTAGAAGTGGGAACTAATGCCGAAGAAGATGACTGAACTACAGGAGACGACGTTCCCGGAACACCCGCGGAGGAACCTCCCGGAATGCCTGCTGAAGAAAGTCCCGGAGCAAAAGACGAACTGGACCAACCGCCCAATTGACCGTCATTGGAATCGGAGCTAATTTCACCAATTCCCGGAGCCGCCATGCCGAAATCCGAAGGGTTCGAATCACCGCAAGCGGATAAAACCAAACCAAAACTAATCCCAAATAACGCTACACCAGAAAAGATTTTTTTCATGTCTGATCCCTTAGAATTGAGCGATACATTTTGAGCGCCACACCAATCCAATCCTTGAGTTAAGTATATATTTAGCCGCGTTGCAAAAGCCTCTTTTTTTAACTTCACGTTGTAAAAGGATTGAGCATTTGACAACACGCAAAAAAGCGGAACAAGGCGTTCCGTTTTACTATTTTTGTCGTGAAAAATTTTTAACAAAAACAGGATTTTACATGAATTTCAGCGACTTCAGCAAGGCGAGCCAACAGTTCAATCAGTTCAGCCCCGAGATGAAAGAACAGATGATGAAGATGGCAAAAGCCCGCGTTAAGGAAAAGTTACTCAAGTGGCTTGCAACACCGACATTTGTGCTGCTCGGAATTGTTCTCGGTGCAGTCATCGGTGCGCTCACCGCATGCTTCGGCGACATCAGCGATAGGCTCTCCGCCATCCGCGATGCAAACCCATTGTACTTTATCCCCGCCCTCGCCATCGGCGGTGCCGCTATCGTATTCGCTTATAAGAAATGGGGACGCTGGACGGAACGCGGCATGGACCAGGTTTTCGCCGTTGGACTCAACAAGGAATCTGACTTTCCGCTCGTCTCTATCCCGATGGCCGCTGTGAGCACTTGGCTTACGCAACTCTTCGGCGGAAGCGCAGGTCGTGAAGGCGCCGCTATGCAAATAGGCTCCGCACTTTCGTACAACATAAGCAAGAAGTTGCCATTTGAAAACGCAGCGCATGTTATGCTCGTGACAGGCCTTGCCGCAGGATTTGCCGGAATTTTCCAGGCCCCGATGGCTGCCACAGCATTCGCTTTGGAAGTTTTGCTCGTTGGCCATTTGGAACTTGGCGCATTGTTACCCGCCGCCGCAGCGGCTTTCACCGCCTGCAAGGTTTCAAGCATGCTCGGATTCCACAAGTTCAGCGTAGACTTAAGTTCGCTTCTTGATGCGAGCGGATTTTCGGCAAGCATCTTCACGAACGAAGGCGCGCTCGATGGCAAGTTCCTCGTGAAGCTTGCGCTGATGGGCGTACTCTTCGGAATTGTCGGTGGCGGTTTTGCAAAGCTCCTCGGACTCTCGCAAAACTTTTTTGCTAAGAAGTTCCCGAACAACATCAAGCGAATCGCCATTATGGGCGTTGGAATAAGCGCTTTGCTGCTCGTATTTTTCCAAGGACGTTACGCTGGACTTGGAACAAACTTGTTGGACATGTGCTTTGGAATCGCTGGGAATGCTACGGGGAGTGCCGCCGGAACCGCCGACTTGATTGGGAACGTCGCCGGGTACGACTGGATTCTGAAATTCGCTCTCACAATCCTTACGCTCTCCGCAGGATTCATTGGCGGTGTCGTCACCCCGCTTTTCGCCATCGGCGCTACCTTCGGAATCTTCATCGCAAGCATGTTCGGAATGCCCGTTGCACTCGCCGCAGCCCTTGGCTTAGCCGCCGTGTTTGCAAGCGCAAGCAACACGCTCTGGGCTCCCATCCTCATTGCCGGCGAAATCTTCGGATTCAATTGCCTCCCCGCATTTTTCATCGTCTGCACGGTCGCCTACATTTGCAACGGCGGACAATCGATTTATAAGCAGAAGAAGATTAGGATAAAGATTTAAGAAAGACTAATGCTAAAGCGCCCCGCCAATGAGCGGGGCATTTTTGAATTCGTTTTTTAAAAGCGTAAAGGACGCCAATCTTCCTTAGATCGGTATTCCGCGACAATTTGCGCATCGCCCTCCGTTGAATACAGCATCTTCCTCATGCCATCTTTTCCGCAACAAGTGCATTCTTCATTTGCAGGAATCGAACCATCCACATCCTTCCAACTTCGTTATTTTTCGTTTCAGTTCCTTTGATTTAGACGTTCTAATCTTTTGGGACTTTTGTTCCGAAGCCCACTGATTCACTTTCTTTGAAACATACTCGGCATCGGCACGTTTTTGCCGTTCTTCGGCAACAAAAGCCTTAATCTTATTTGGAGTCTGCGCATAGAACTCATCAAAAACTTTTATTTGCTGTTTTAATTGCTTGTAGTAAGACGACCTTTTAAATTCGCTGATATCGCTTACTTCTACGAGTAACTTGCCTTTATCGTCAATCCATTTTTGAAGGGATTCCTTCGTTTTGCTTGCATCAATATAATCTGACAGCGCCCAAGAAATCCGTTGCAGCAAATCATTACATAAACGATTGCGTTCAGCGGCAATGGCCTTGCGACGTTCAAAGAATTTGCGGATGAAGGAGAACATAGATTACTTTTGGGGCAATGGAATCGCTATTTTATAAAGCCCTTCAAAAGCCTTAATTTCATCACATTGGCTAACAATAGATGCATCCTTGTCAAATTCATATTTGCAGGAACAAGCATTTTCAGCGACCACACCTAACAGTTCTCCATTGTCATTTTCTTCCACTTGTACAACAGGATAAACAATCACACAATCCGGCAATAATTTGCCATTCTTGTCAGCTATATTCGCGTTCCATTTTAAAGCTTTAAGAATTTTCTTATCCCTTGCATAGCCGCTAATTTCTCTCACATCTTCGGTTATGCCAATATCGCCTTTTTTATAGCGTGGCTTATACTTTGCGTCAAGAATAATCTGTTCATTGACATCAATATAATCCACCTGTGTCTTGTGCGATCCCTTCACTTGGAACTGAATCTGGTCGCCATACGCCTTGCGGAGTAGACTCAGCACATACATTTCATAGAGGCGAGGCATGTCTATACAGAATGGCCGTACACTCTGTGTAGTTTTCGAAGCGTTGTCAATGGAATAATCGAAATGCCGGAGAATCAGTTTCGCGACCTTGATAGCGGATTCGTAATGGCGGAATATCTTGCCGGCATTCACCTTTGCAACTTGAGCAATCGTAACATCTTCGGAAACATTCTCGAAAGCGGAACCAATCATTGACAACAGTGGAGTCAATTCTTGTAGATGACTTTTGAAACTCGGCAATTGATTTATGAAACGAACAGAGAAAGACAATGCCTTTTTGAGGATCCTGTTCTCCGGAATATCCTCCGTGAATTCCTGGAACCGGCAAAAAACACGGTCTTCGCGCTTGGTGAAAACATTTTTCGTCAGGTGCTTTTGCAACAGGATTCGCCCACGAATTTTGGACTGTAGGTTTTCTTCCCGAACAACATAGCCCTTCTTGAGGCCCCTTGAAACAAGATGCCAGAGCAGGGAGATGTAATGCAGAATAAGAAGTGGCGCGATTACATTATCCAAAGCATTCGTCTTAATTGCAGGCTTTTCAAAATCAATGTAATAGTAATTGGAAAAATATGCAGCCTCATTTTCGGAATTCAACTCCAGCGCCGTCATGAATAACTTGATATAATCAACTTCCACTTTGGGCTTTACGACAAAAGCACACTTGTCTTTTATGAACCAAGAGGCACCAATATAATAATGGGCTTTTAGGTTTTCTCCGTCTTTGACAATACCGAGGTATTTGACATCTTTAATAGATTTGATATTTGGAATACTTGACGGAATATTGGAAAAGCTACCCGATGACATCATCGCATCGAATTCAGCCTTTTCCGCACATTCGCAAAGGCCATCATGCTCTGTAAATGGAAATACTGACATTATGGATTGGGCGAATCAGATTCTTTCATTTGCCATGCTTCTACGAATTTGGCATAGTCCTTCTTTACATCCGCAATTTCATTACCAGAATCATCCTTCAATGGAGACTTACTGATGATTCCATCTTTATGATATTCCACCAAAAGTGGTAGAATTTCATATCGCCATTTCATCTGCAGATTGTCCGCATCCATAAAGTAGCTATGGCCGACCATCAAATCTTCGATGTCCATATCGTACTTGGATTTGTTTAGGAAGTTCTTCACTGCATTAAACAAATTGCGAGCATCACCTTCAGGAGCCTTGCTTTCATTCGCGTCCAAAGTCACAAACGCAAATCTACGGCGCACAGCATAATCAATAGAACCAACACTACGGTCTGTTGTGTTCATCGTGCCGATGATATAGAGATTAGACGGAACAGAGAAAGATTCCTTTGAATACGGCAACGTAACAGAAAGCGGATGGTCACCACCAACACGCTTATCCGCTTCCAACAAGGAAATCAATTCACCAAAAATCTTGGAAACATTACCACGGTTGATTTCATCAATGATGAGAACGTAGTTTTTTGTTTTTTCATTGCTAATATTTTCCTTGCCAATTTTCTCTAACAGATAATTTGCAACCGCCCAATAGTATGATGAGTTACAACCACCAATGACATCTCTAATAGATTCATCAATATTTGTTATTGCTCCAATTTTTTCTTTAGAATCATAAACTTCGCATAATTTTAACAACCTTTCTTTTGAAACACAATTTGCATCAATATTACCATTACCAGCTTTCCATTTTATAGCCATTTGTGACGAAACCGATAACTCTGAAGAACGACCACCATTTTTCATTGGCAGACTCTTCACGTTTCCATCAATAATGTTTTGAATCAAATCGTCAAACGCAGAGTTGAGTGTTTTTTCCTGTTTCACTTGTTGTGGATTTGTTGCGACTCTGCTCATTATTTTGAAAATACCGTTCTCAACTTTATAATACATTTCGCCTTCATCAGGCTTAATTGGCTTTATCCCTTCAACAAAGTCCTCATAATCCATCGACTGGTGGAACGTAACAAAACCAATCTGAGCTTCAGGATTAGCAAAAGAACCATCCCAGTTCAATTTGATTATTTTGGCGTCATAGGCATCCATAACTCTCTTATGGAATGACTTTTCATCTTCACCAACATTTCGCGAGGGTAATTCTCCTATCACGGACAAAGCCAGTTCAGCAGTTCTATAAGTCTTCCCTGTACCTGGAGCGCCCTGGAGAATAATGTTCTTTTTGTTATTTAATAAATCAAGAAGTTCGTTATTAGTGTCTTCAGCATCCATAGGCTTCTCACCCTCTTCAATAATAGACTTGAATGGAACAAGATTTGCAATGTGAGGTTTTTTATACTCTTTTGATGTCACAAATCTATCCATAGGGATAGGTTCTTCTAGTTTTTCAAATTCTTCAATGTAAAACAGTATTCTAGCCTTTCTCTTTCCGTTTTTATCTTGAAAATCAGAAAATGATTCTTTTAACCATTGAGTATCGCTTTCTTGCCATGCCAGTTTCTTCGCGGCATATTCCTCTTCAGAGCACACAAAATCAGCAACAACAGCCTTATAAACAGCCTTCTTTTCTTGAAAGATGTAAAAATCAAAGGGATCATTAGCATCTATTTTTTCTCTAAGTAACTTAATAGTTGATTTTTGTCCTACAGGCAATTCATGCCACCAAAAAACTCCAGGTCTAGCATTACCATCCATAGCATCAATTAATTCATCTTGCCATGGTTCGCTGTTATCCTGAGCCATTAATCCATTTACTTCTAGCTTGTTATTCATTTCAAAAGCATGCCTAGAAATAGACGGAAAACTTTCACCAATTTTATTCTTTACATCACTAATAAGATTTAAATACCTTTCACCAGCAAGTTTCCTTGCGCTAAAAATGTCTACGCCATGTTTCTTCAGATAAGATCTACTTTTGGTATCCATCGGAACATATTCATTCGGTTTCATCCAAAAGAACGCCATCGTCAAATTCCATCTGACGCCTTTCTTCTTTTGTGCCTCATCAAAAGAATGTGCCAACTCTGTAGTATTTCCATTCATGAAAGCATCAAAAAGCTTCCACAACAAGGGGATTGTTTCGTCCTTTTCTTGTTCGTAATAGAAACATGATTTTTGAGCATTGGCTAACGGAATTCCATCAAAATCTTTTGGAATCTCTGCCAATACACCAAACAATTCTTTCAAAGATTTTAGAATTGCGCAACGGCGTTCCATTCCGGAAGATCGATTGAATATGGCAAAAACCGTAAAAGGGTCAATATCAGTAAAATCTCCATTGACCGCTTTGGCGCGCAAGAAATCTATCCATTCCGAATTAAGAGACTTGATTTTTTCTACTAAGGTTGAATGATTTCCATTTTCATCAACTTGATCTTTATATTCCAATAACTTCTGCGAAAATTCTTCGTAGAACGGAATCCAGGTAAATTTTTCAGACATAATCAACCTTTCTTTCAATCCAAAATTAATCTCTTACAAATTCTTCTTGAAATTCTCGGCCTGTTCAAATATCTCCCCATAGACTTCGTCGCGTTCTACGGGCGGGTAGCCGAATTCATCAAGAAGAATTATCAAATCCACTTTCAGAGTAGCCTTAATGTCATCGCGAGTATCCCAATCGGGGTATGCGGCTTGTTCGTCAACAAGAATCTTGACTCGTTTTGAAAGGGCAACCAGTTTGTCTTCGGGATAGGTAAAGTGGTACTTGACGCAGAGTGATTTTAGAATATCATAGAACGCGGTTTCTTCGAAGCTGAGGCCTTTTTCTTCGCCTTCGGTAAATGCCTTGCGGACTTGAACAATCATGTCGGTCAAGGTTTCGGCCATTTCTTCATAGACTTCGCTTTTCAGGATGTCTTGTTCTGTGCGATCGTTGTACTGCTCCACGAGTTGTTGCATTTTCTGCGTGAAGTTGACGCCCTTGACCTTGTTTACCTTGCGAATCTGTCCGATGGCTCTTTGCAAGAGCAACTGCAGCAGTTTGATTTTAGTGTTCGGCAACTTGATACGATTGATGTGCTGCAAGTATTCATCGTCAAAGATATTCTGCTTTGCCTGATTGGCTTCTGCATCACTCAACTGCAAAACATCTTCCACGCCTTCGCTCTGAAGTGCAGAAGCAATCATCTCGCGAACGCGGGCGTTCATCTGCGCGGTATCGGGAGCATTGCCCTTGGTGAGTTTATGCAATATGGAACGAATTGCAAAGTAGAAATGCGCACGGTCGCGCTCGGCCTGCGTGATTCCTTCGTTACCGACGCAAATATCGTATGCGGCTTTCAAGCGTTTCGCGAGGCCCATAAAGCGGGACTCTTTTTCCTTCGTGACCTGCACGAATTCCTGTGCCTGCTTGAGGCATTCCAGCTTTTTCAATTCCGCGCCGTTGCCCGTACTCTTGAAATACGCCGACGCATCAAACTTGTACATCAACTTGTCAAGCAAATCCAAATGATTGCGGAACTCCGTAATCGCGGCGGTAATGTCTTCCACGTTCTGTTCGGAACCGGCACCATACTGCTTTAACGCCAAATTCATCTTACGCTTGATGCCGATGTAATCAACGACAATTCCCTTGTCCTTGCCCGCAAACGTTCTGTTCACGCGAGAAATCGTCTGAATCAGGGAATGTTGCTGAATTGGCTTGTCAATGTAAATGGCATCGAGACACGGGACGTCAAAACCCGTGAGCCACATATCCACAACAATCGCAATCTTGAAGTTGGAGCGTTCCTGTTTGAAAAGGCGGTCCAGTTCCTTGCGGGCATCCTTGTCGCCGAGCAAGTCGTAAAGCTCCTTCTCGTCGTCCTTGCTGCGGGTCATGACCATCTTGATTTTTTCGACCGGCTTCAGTTCCCGCTTTTCCTTGTCGGTAAGTTCGGTTGCCTCGCCTGCAAATTCTGCATCGTCGCAAATTTTCGCCACACCCCATTCCGGGCGCAGTTCCAAAATGTTCTTGTACAATGCATACGCAATCTGGCGGCTGTAACAAACGAACATCGCCTTGCCGCGAACCGTCGATTTTTCTTGAACGCGAGCCTCGTAATGCGCCACGAAATCCTTCGCCACAGCCTTCAAACGGTCAGGGTCGCCGAGAATCACGCCCATCTGCGCTACATCTTGCTTGCTTTGGTCAATCTGGTATTCGTTGGCACCTGCTTCCGCGGCTTCTTCGTAATACTTCTCAATCTCTTCGAGAACGGAATTGTTCAGCACCACCTTGGCAGCACGACCCTCGTAAACGATGGGCACCGTAATGCAGTCCTTCACCGATTCGGTCATGGTGTAAATATCGACCTCGGGGCCAAACACATCGAGGGTCGCGTCAATCGGCGTTCCCGTAAAGCCCACGTATGTCGCATTGGGCAGGGAATTGTGCAGGTAGCGCGCAAAACCGAAACTCGTCTTGACGCCCTTATCGGTCACGGTAATTTTCTGGTCCAAGTTCGTCTGCGTGCGGTGCGCTTCGTCCGAAATGCAGACAACATTATCGCGATCGGTCAACAGCTCGATATCTTCGCTGAACTTCTGGATGGTCGTAAGGAACACACCGCCACTCTTGCGCCCTTGCAACTTTTCGCGCAGGTCGGCACGACTCTCCACGCTTTCGACACGCTCGTCGCCAATATACTTCTTGGATGCCGTAAACAGTCCCGAAAGTTGATCATCCAAATCGGTGCGGTCGGTAATCAGCACAATCGTCGGCGTCTTGAATTCCAGCGACTTCATGAGCAGTCGCGTCAAGAAGAGCATCGTAAAACTCTTGCCACAACCCGTCGCACCAAAATACGTGCCGCCCCTGCCATCGCCATAAGGCTTGCGGGCCTTGCAAATGTTTTCGTACAAAGACCGCGCCGCATAATATTGCGGATAACGGCACAGGACCTTCTGCTCTTTTTTGCTGCTGTCCGGGAAATACTGGAAGTTCTTGAAAATGTCCAACAGGCGTTTGCGATTGAACATCCCCTGAATCATGGAATACAGGCTCTCGATGCCCTCAGCCTCGATTCGCCTGTCGCCAAATTCCACGCGTCGCCACGCATAAAAATAATCGTACTTGGCAAAGAAACTGCCCGCCCGGTTGTTCACGCCATCGCTAATCACGCAGAAGGCATTATAGACAAACAACTGCGGAATGTCGCGGCGGTAACGCACCGTCAACTGTTCGTAGGCGTTGAAAACCGTCGCCTCTTCGCGCACGGCACTCTTGAACTCGAACACCACTAGCGGCAGGCCATTCACAAAAAGGATTGCGTCAGGAATACGCTTTTCGGAACCGACAATTTCAAATTGGTTTACAATCTTGACGATATTGCAATCAGCACAGTATTTCGCCGCCACATCGGCAGCCAATGGCAAAGGTTCTTCATCGGAATCGACACCGAAACCCGATTTTCTCTGTTCACCCAGCGGTCTAAAATCTGCAAGTTCGATGAGGATATCCTTATCCTTCGGATTCTCGCGCTTGAGCATAAAGCCGTCCGAAAGCCAGGAGCAGAACTTCTTGTTGCTTTCGTAAAGCGCACTCGCCGAAAGCGAACGCAACTGCAAGACAATCGAGCGGACTTCGTTCTCGGTAATGCCCTCGGAATCGTAACGACGGTGCAAGTAATCACGCAGGTCCTGCTCAATCAAGACCTCGTCCTCGCCGCGGGCAATCGCCTCGCCGGGCACATACTGGCAACCCTCCTGAACCAGGAGGTCAATAAACACTTTTTCTAAGTCGGCTTCCTTGAACGCCATGCAGTAAAAATAATCACAAACTAAGAGCTTTGGCGCGATCTCGGATAGATTTCTTGTATTCAGCCTTGCCTTTTTCGCTCAAAAAAGACTTTTCTAGCATTTCTTCCATAGCAGGCACACTATCAATAGTCAATTTTATGAAACGAGCGGCCCTTTTTTCGACAACTCCGATTCTTTTGGCAAATTCCATAAAATCGGGTGTTCCATAAAAACTATTCTCTTGAAAAAAAGGAGTCGCAAAATCGATCTCATCTTTGAACAAGTCAAGCGCCATACGCGCACCTTCCTGCCCTTGCATGTGAAGCGAGGTATTCAGCAAGTCGTATGCGGGCGTCAAATCATATACTTCTTGATTGTCGACGCTGTTCTGAAGAGAAAAATTCTTCATATGCGCATCCCCGTTACACACAAGATAGTCGAATACAATCTGTTTGAAAAATTTTTCCACGGCAATCTTTGACGCGCTCACATTTTCAGAAATCAGCTCTGCAATCCTCTCGTAGGATCCCTTATATTTGTAATCTTCGCCATCCCGCTCGGGAATGAGGCCCTCCACCTGCGCAAAATCGCTCTGGTTCAAGCGCTGGCCAATACGATCTCCACTTTCAATGACATCAAAGCGCTTAGTTATATAAACGGGCTCCCCATTATCGAAATACAGCAGTGCCGATAAGGCTGTCGGAATTTTAAAAATGTTCCGGGCCATCAACATGGTCACATGCTCGTTGGCCGGAGAATCTTGGTTGTTCTCATAAATTGATTGCAAAACAGGCTTAAGAATATGCGTTCCGCCGATATCCGTACTAGTCAATTGTTTTTCTTCAATTTTTGCCGAGAACTTAATTTGCGCGCCAGAAATAGAAATTCTTTTTACCTTTCCATTTTCAGGAAATGCCAATTGGGGGGCGTTATAATTTAACTTAGCAGAAAAATTTGTAACGCCAAATAACAATTTGGAGCAGGGACGACAAAAATCCTGTTCCGTTTCTTTCAAACAGCAGTGACAAAAGGCCATCAGACATCCCCTTCACGTACGGTAATGGCTCCTATTGTCTCGTGATTGGCAAGCTTTACAAGCATGGTAAATTTATCGGAGCGCGAAATTCCAAGACGCTCACAAAGGAAAGATTTATTTTCCCCCTCCGGCAACAATCCTTGAAAAAACGGGAAAAGATATGGCGAACAAAAATAACGCTTTCTTTTGGGCATATCCAAAGCAATGGACGGATTACCCGAAGACATATACTTCAAATCATAAATAAATGTATACCGCCCTCTATTTAAAAGAAGACGCCCAGCAAGAATATCATTGTAATATACCACGGCCTTACGGACTGGTTTAAAAAAATAATTATTCATGCTTTATCCTTTCGCTTAAAGAAATTACAAAACCTAAAGGATTTACCACTTTACTCAATACATTTACAGATGGATTCGCCATTCCCAATTCAATGGAATTAATTGTTTTAGCAGAAACGCCAGAAATCTCTGACAAATCCTGTTGTGTCAGACCATTTTTTTTCCGTCTTTCCGCAATCTGTTTTCCAATTTCTTTCATAAAAAAGGCTAAAAACAGTAATATATTTCCTTTTTTATCTAAAATTACATAAAAGCGGCGCCATTGTCAATAGAATTTCGTAATATATTTCCTTTTTTTGCAAAAATTTATGATAAAATCGCCTAAAATAGAAATATATTGCTAATTAATGGCGATTTTAGGGAAAAAGCCCCTAATTCTTCTTTATTTTCCGGATTACCTTGTCGAAATCAGAGTCAATCTTTTGCGTGCGGTTGAAAATCTCGTATTCTCCGAAAGCTTTCTCGTCCGCCTGGTCCCGGCTGACTTTTCCATTGCCATCGAGAATATCGTAGCGCCTGAATTCCAAGAACTCGTTCACGCTTGCGGCAAACTGTTCCATGTTAAAAGCAATCTCCCGCTCTATCAAGTCTTCGATGTAGTCAAAATAACCGCTCACGGCGCGTTCCAGCTGACGGATCTGCTTTTCTGACAAATAATTCTTGGCAATGTTCACATCGCTTTTCAGCACACGACCACTCGGAGAATTTTTCCAAGTCGTTAGCCCCATGTGGTCTTTTTTGTGGTCGGCCCTCTCGTACACGATTTCTGCAGCAGTCTGCCCTGTTATTGCATAGTGGAACTTGTTCTGAACCGTGGCGAAAAACTTTTTCGTTATTTCAGAATCCTTGTCGTAGTCTATGGAACACTCGGCAAAAATATCCGTTATCTGCTGCCAAATGCGGCGTTCGCTCGCACGGATAGATCGGACCCTTTCCAAAAGTTCCTTGAAGTAGTCCTTACCGAAAACCGCGTTACCCTGCTTTAAGCGCTCGTCGTCGAGCACAAAACCCTTCTTGATGTATTCCTTCAGGATTCCCGTAGCCCAAATGCGGAACTTTGTGGCCTTCGCAGAATTTACACGATAACCGACGGAAATAATTGCATCGAGATTGTAAAAATTCATTCTATAGTTTTTGCCGTCGCTGGCAGTTGCCGAGATTTCCTCGGTAACTGATTTCTTTTCCAATTCTCCGGAGGCAAAAACATTTTTCAAGTGCAAACTGATGTTGTCCGTCGAACAGTCAAACAACTCGGCCATAGCCTTCTGCGTCAACCAGATGGTCTCGTCTTTGACTAAGGCCATGACCTTGACATCTTCTTCAGGACTACTGTAAAGAATATACGATATCTGCTTGGCTAGTTCGTTCGACATATCTCCGCCATTTCCTACTCACTTGTGCACTAAATATATATTCCTAGAGCAGATTTGTCAAGACTTTTTTCTGCTATTCAAACAGCCTTGACGGTTCTAGTTGCAGGTCGGATTCGCCAAGGAGTTTGTAGAGATTCCGACAGAGGATGTAGAGGGCGGCGAGGGCGTTCATCACATTTTTCAAGTGCGCAAGCTGATAGTTCGGGATTCCCTTTTCCGGAACATCGGCACGGAAATGCTTGACAAGGTTATAATCCTGCCACCAGCCGGCAGCCGACTCACTGTCAAAACCGGCAAACGGGACAAAATTGATAATCTCGTAAGGATATTTCGTAGAAACCCTTTGATCTTTAATCTTCGGGTCAACATTCACAATGACAGTCATCTTTTGCAAGATGTTCTTGACCTTCGAAGGAGCCTTCACAACCTTGCAATATTCTTCTGCAATAGAATCAATTTCACTGCAGATGTTCAAGAACAGATAAGTGTAACGACTGGAGAACGTCTTGAAGTTACTCTTGTCAATCGTCACGAACTCATCCGTTTCGAGGAAGTCTTTTTCAAGCAGAAGATACTGCTTCCAGAAAATTTTAGAGAAGGTTTGGGGAGTCATATATTAATTTATTTAATGATAATGTCTTTCTAGAAAATAACATCATATATACGATTTACAACATTTATAACAGCAGGATCATAAAATGATTTCCTTTTTATTTTCAAAAAATGTTCCAACACAGGATCATCTTTTGAAGATGGAAACAGAGACTTCAGATAATTTTGGTCAATACTAGCATACATTTCCTTTGTCACTTTAATACAACAAGCAAGATGCATTCCCATTTGATTTTTTGCAAAACCCCAACCAACATGTCCAAACCACGCATGCTGACAGTCCGGTCTGCATTTAGGAAAATTTTTAGGTTTTGTATATGAATATGGAAAAACAACATTTCTAGGACATTTGAATACATAAATCATTGATTTACTAAAATCATCCAATAATTTTACATTCAAATTGTTATTCGAATCATAAGTGAATTTATTTGATGCAAAACATAGAGCCGTTCTATAATCATCTGTCAAATCTAAACCAACGCTAGGCATTCCATAATGCTGAGCCATTCCTAAAGAAAAAAGCGACAATTTAAAAGTTCCCTCAATTTCTTGTTTGGAATGGAAATAATCCATATATTCAGTATTAGGAAGTTCATTGTACAAGTCTACCCCGATATCATTCAACAACATTCTACCTTGCCAATTCCATAGACTTTGTAAAAATTTCTCGTCTAAATTAATATTAGGCCTACAATGGCTAGAAAGGAAAGAAGGTTCTTTTGCCTTACTTTCGCCATATAATAAATCACGTTCTTCTGGCGAACGATTTATTGTATAGTAAGTACCTTGCCCTCTAAATAATATATTATAATCACGATTATAGTCAGTCACATGTTGTATAATCTGTTTTGCTTGATTATTATCAGCAACTTCATAAATAGGTATTTTCCTATATGGAACCCGAAGATAATCAACAACTTCATAATAATCATGATATTTTCCCATACAATCGTAATAAAGCATTTCACTTGAAATACCATATGGACACATTCTTTCATATGCAGATGCAGAAAAAACAGTTCCATAATATTCATCTAGCACATAGTCTTCTTCATCTTTTTCAAAAAAATCTTTACAATGATATATACTTATTTCATTAATATCTGGACGAATATTATAAATACTCGGATAACTTAATTTCAAATCATTTCTTTTTATATTTACCATGGTTGACCTACTTTTTCAACATCTCTCGTTCCACTTACACAAATACCATTCTTTTGTATTTTTTTTAATCCTAACTTTTCAAAGCACCATTCTTGAATAAAATTCATTAATTGAGAAAATCCCTTAGCATTTAAGAATAAATCTGCCTTGTACGGATCTAAAGCGTCCTTATGTTCTTGGAATTGTTCCAAGGTTTGAACAAAATAAGCATGCATTTGACTCAATGGTGTATACAAAACCTGACTCATAAAATTCGTTGTTTCAATTTCATATTGCTTTTTTGATTTTACTAACACAATCTTTGTCTTAGATCTATCAACATTTATCATATGTTTCATAAGAGGATAAATTTCTTCATCACTTTCGGATAAGAAAATGGGTTTAGTTGTATCGTCTATTTGAATATGACCTATGACATATTCTAAAAAATTTCTATACTGCAGTTGTTCCAACAAATCTATCATTCCATCAGGGTTAACTTGCAATACAAGCTTTCCTTCTTCATGGCAGTTGTTTGGAGCATCTTTCCAAAATTCCATTATATCAAGTAAATTGATATATGAATCAATATAAGGCATTATATTGGGATAAATATTTTCTATAGACATATAATTCTCTTTTAAAAAGGTAAATCTACATCATCTTCAGTTAATGAAGTCTCATCATTTTTCGTTTGTTCATCCTCTGTTTCTACACCCACATTGTAATTCCGTTGCCAATCTTGGCACACTTCGGTCCACTTGATTGGCAAATTCTCTTTACCAGTCCAAACATCCCAAAAGTGAGGATCATTTGATTTTGGGCGTTCTTTTTTTGTTAATTCATTCATTTCAACAAGAGTGGGAATGGGAGCCGCCCAGCCCAACAATATTGCAGTTCTTGTAGGCAATATCGGAAGCTCTCCAAGAACGCCGCCTAAACTATCCGGAACCAATCTTTTTACCATTTCCTGATCTCGATCGTTGACCAATCGATGCAACAAGAATGTATTACACTGAGATAGAACTGTTTGTGAAAGCTCTGAAGGCCTTTGAGAAGACAACAAGAGTCCTAAACCAAATTTTCGACCTTCTTTCGCTATTTTTTCAAATATTTGAGTACATAACTGACCAGACGACAAATCCTCAGATGAATCCATGTAATTCTTTATGAAATTATGAGCTTCTTCAACAACTAAAGTTGTAGGAATAACTTTTTGATTCTTCCGACGATATCTTTGATGAGATTCAAAAACTAAACGAGCAAATACGGCAACAACAACATTCAATATATCTGAAGGAATTAATGATAAATCAACTATATTAATAGACCCATTGTCGTTTTCTGCACCAACATATTTTTCAAGCCATCGTTCTAAAGAATCTTCTTTTTCACCATCAATAATAGACTTGACCCGAACATCCGACAATAAAGACTTCATTCTCATCAGAAAAAAATCCATAAATGATGCATTTGGGTTATTCTGAACCATCGTTTGCAAATGACTTGCAAACATCATATTATCAAAGTAAATTGGAGTATCAGAATCAGGTCCTTTTTCTAATTGAAATGAGTCTAAAAGAATGGCCTTATTTTGTTCAATCACGCTAATTAAAGAGTTTACATCAACAACATTAAATGCAGGAAAATAGTTATTACGTCGAGGTTTCTGCAATAATAGATTATTCACTGCGGAATGAATGCCTAATGCCGCGTTACATATCTTAGTTGAACGATTATTTATAAAAGTTTGAATATTTTGACTAGCACATTCTAGAGCTTCACCAAAATTCATGCGGCCACGAAATTCAGCTAAAGCAGCAATATTATTTTTAAAATTCAACAACTGAACATAAAAACTCTGAATAAACTGCAGCAACTCTATATCTTCGTTTTTTTCAGCAACACCATATCGAATTTCTTTTAACGCCTTACGTAATAATGGCCGCTGTGATCTATCACTAGCCTTTGTAACGGCACTCCATTCAAAAGAATTCCACATCCAGCTAGGAACCTTTAATTGCTCGCCGCTAGTATCGCCCTTGTCTAAGGCTACTTTATATTTGTGAATTGTACAAGAAAGGCCATCAAAACATTCTCCATACTCACCATTAGGATCTAATATGAGAAATCTATAATTCGGATTTTTACCATCTTCAATGTTGTTCTTTATAGATTCAATACTCCATCGAATCAAACCTGCTACAGAACAAGATTTTCCGCTTCCTGTATTGCCAAGAACAGCAAGATGACGACCAAATAATTTATCTGGATTTACATAAATTGAAGCATCGGCAGTCATCGGAGATTTTCCGATTAAAATTTTAGCATTTTCATCTTTATTCTGAACAATTGCTTTTAATTGTTCGTTAGACGGAATAGCCGCATTGTCACCAACACATGGATACGAATGCACACCTCGCTCTATTTCATAACCATACTCAAGTTCCTTTAATATGCCTACAGGTGAAATAGATAATTTCCTTAAAGGGAATGGTAAATCCACTAAATCAAAATCTTTATATCCCTTTCTTTTGGGGTAATTAGAATACTCAATTCCAATCCAAGTAATTATCCCCACAAGAGCTCCGTCCTCAACAGGTATTAATACATAGCCATTGATTTTTGGAAATGCTTGTGGAGCACCAGTATTAATTGCTGTACTTTGAGGAGCAGAAGTATCTAGTAAAATTTTTATTTCGCGACTCGAAACGAATTCTACAGTACCGATTGTACGACTTCTTAAATCATCAAATTCCATGCTTGTTAACCCTCAGCTTTTTCTTTATCATCAGTTGTATTTTCTGCAGGAATCTTCTCATTTTCTGTTACAGATCGACGTTCAAGAAGAGCATTTTTTCTATCAGTAATTCGGTCTATTGCGGCTTTGGGGAGATAGTTAGCGACTAATGCGGATATGTCTCCAAACTTTTCTCCAATCAAAAGTGTCAATTGTGATGGATTGCAATCCTCAAGGAATTTTTCAATTCTCCCACCGGCTTTATCATAAGAAATAATAACCAAGTGTGTGGAAAGTATGGTCATCATATCCTTGATAATTCGATTTATGTGTGAATCGCCAAAACCATAACCATATGTTACCAAAACAGAGTTTGGCCTACAAATCGCTGTTGAAAAATCACGGAATAATTCTGAATATGGGAAAAATACTGTTTCAATTCCCTTTGAAGAATTTGGATAAATCATTAATGAATCATGACTATTTTGAAAAGAATGATTTACTCCAAATGGGATTGCATCCCTTACAATATCTTTTCCTTCCAACTTCCAGTCAATAGATCCATGAATTTTTGTGTATCTGACGACTCCCTCAATGTATCTTGGTTCACCTCTTATTCCAGGAGGATTATAGTGATAATCAAGTTCCAGTTTGTGCATCCGCATTATTGGACGTATTTTCCCAACAAAGCGATCAATTGTATAAATTCCGGCTTCATCTAGCGCACATTCTATGAACCTGTCGTAATTTGTAGTAAAAATATGCAAACGATCGCGAGTTGCTGTTCTGCTTGAGAAACTAATCAGAAATTGACGCAGTATACCAAGCGCTTTTTCTCTAGAGGATGAACTATTTACTATTTCTTCATTTTTCAATATTCCATTTGCAAAAGAATTTAATTGTTCGTCAAGAAATTTCTTTAAATTTTCCGCACTTCCATCGGAATCATTTTTTATTAGAAGCCCCTTTAAATATTCATTTGATATACGAATATCATCTTCGATATTCGCTTCACCTCGATCTAAATTTTTTGCTGAATCATCTGCATATTTTTGAATAAATTTGTAATCGGCCCCAAAAGGTAAACGTTGCATTCCTTGAACGGATTCTCGTTCTTCTTTTGGGATAATATTGCATATAGCTGTAGTTAAGCCAGAACCCAACAAGAGAGATAAATGTTCACTTTGGAAAACCGCAGTTAACCAAGGTTCAATTTTTTTCCGTAATTTCTTTTCGTCTAATTTTTCATCATCTATAATTTCATTTGCAATAAAGCAAATATTCTTTTTAGCCCAATCAATACTCATTTTTATCTTCCTATTTTAATAAAAATCTTTTTTCTACGCTCCCATTTTGGAGAGGAGAAGGGTTTGTGTTTTGAGCAGAGTTTTAATTTCCATTCGCTTGGCATGAATCAGTGAATTCATACAACGAACTTTCTTAGAAAACGATTCCAAAACATCTTCTGTAGGAATAACTAATTCAACAGGACGAACCATAGAACAATATAATCGTGTCTGGTTGGTACTACCTTGTGATATACGAACAAAATAGTCTTGTTTTCCAAAAATTAAATACCCCAAATACTCTATATAATGTTCCTTCAAAGGTCTTACAAGAGTCATATTGGAATCAAAAGCAAGTTTATCCGGGACAAATAACACCTGTCCAGATCGACCTAATGTGCCATCACCTGTCGAATTAATTAGTATATCACCATATTTCAAGTATTCACAATTTTCCTTGGGATCGTGATACTTTACTAAATCCAGGTCTACTGAATGATTCCGAATACACTTTTGTCCTAAAACTGCAAAAAAACTCTTTTCATTATATTTGGGAATTACCCCCGCAATTATTTTTTCAGACATTTCTTCGACTGTTCCCATCCTCCACCCATTTGGCAGATTGTTGGGGTCGATGTTGTCGACGAAGGTGTGGCGGTAGAGGGTTTGGGCGGTTTGTTCGAGGGTGGCGATGAGTTTCTTGTTGGTTTCGATGCGGGTGGCGAGGGTGTTGTATTCGGCGACGATTTCATGCTGTTTTTCTATCGCGGGAACGGGGATTTGCATATCGCAGAAATCATTCCATTCCAAACTTCCGCGGACTCCACCGACTGCATAAAAACTTGCCTCGCGGTCAAATTCAGAGCGAGAAAACCACATCATAAGATATTCCGGCAGCAGTTCATTCGTCTTTGAGACTTCAAACATCGGGTATGCCGGAGACATAATGCACGGCTCGCCTTTGAACATCGCAATAGGCATTTTTCCATCGCGACTGACCTGCATCAAACTGCATGCAAACTGGTTTTCCGAAATCACCTTGTAATTCGATAAATCGGTGCCAATCGTATTTGCCACAGACGGGATAAACGCTTTGTCAATAGTCAATCCAACCAACCGCGTCACTTTCAAGTCCCTGTTCCGCACATCTACGGGCCGTATGTAGTCTCCAAGCCGTTTCATATTCTGCCCTGTCATAGATTCTCCAAGTCTATCAAAACCATCCACGAGCCTTTTCTTGTCGTGCCTTCGTGCTTAATCGCGGGGACTTCAAGTTTACCTAATTTGTTCAAATAATACTTGGTGGTATTCAAGTTCATTCCCAAGTATTTTGCAATTTGACCCTGAGTTGCACGTGGATTGGCTACCAGATAATGCATAAGTTTAATTTCAATCGGCAAGTATTTTTGAGTCGATTGGGTGGCGGATTGGGTGGTCGATTGGGTGGCGGATTGGGTGGCCGCAGTCTCTTGCTTAGCGAAAAACGCAAGCATCACATCCCCGGGGTGCACAGTATATTCCGTCTTGACTCCATAATCCTTGCAAAGCCTGCACATGTTTTCGATGCCGCGCCCCCACGCTTCCACGTAGCCAGCCCTAAAAAACGCGTTTGCGATTTTGGGGTTGTATTGTTCCGAACGATGCCTTTGCATCAATGTTTCGGCGGTCCAATTGGCCGGGAAAACGCAATCGTTGCTTATAAGGACTTCGTTCTCGTGTATGCGAATTTGAATCGGGACTCCGGACGAGTAATTCGAATGCATCAGGGCATTGTAAACGGCTTCGCGCATGGCATCCTTTGGAATGGGGTAGCGTTCCACCCGAATCAGGCCGTCGTAACTGATGCGTGCCTTGAAATACTTGAGGTAAATGAGTTCTACGACTCGATCAGCCTGAATGAACAGCGAACCGTAAATTTCATCTTGGTATTGCAAATCGGGCCCATCGCCAAAAAAACCTATTTTCACGTATGCGCCGCCAAACCATTTTTCCGGCTTGCGGTGAAAAAGCAAGACTGCGGCGCGGGTCAATTTTCCATCTACAACCAGATTCAGGCTGTCCAACAGTTCTTCGTCCGTCATCGACAAATCTTGCGCAGTCATCCGGCCCGACTTTTTCGCCTCCCGGCGGAAGATGTCGAAGCTTTCCTTGTCCAAATCCCTAAAGCTGACTCCATCGACAGGGACCGCGTCCCATTTTGTTCCGGTCTTGTTCAGCAAAAACTGAGTGAGCGAAGCACCTTGCAAAAGCTGCTTTGTGCTCCCGGTCCGGTAATGATATTCGCCTTTATAGTTTACGGGATATGTACTCGGAGAAATCGAGATTTCGATGTATTCCTTGGAATCTACAGAAAGCAGGTTTACATCTACCAGCAAGCCCAATGCATCCCTGACTTTATTCGGGATATCTTCCATGAGCTTCTTGGCATTCTGCAATCCGACGACATGTCCCTTGTCATCTACGCCTACAAAAATCTTTCCACCTTGAGCATTCGCAAAACCGCATATCCACTTGATATACTCATCTCGCCACGATTCCTTGTACTCGATGTTCTGACTTTCGGGCATGCAGTTCCTTAAAGGTTAATCATTTTGCCTTAATATACATTCGTCCGCTTTTGTATGCAATAGTGCCTGCTTTCCATCACGCTACAATTCAAATCCCAGGTTCTTGAAGACTTTGGCGAGTTCCTTTTCGCTTTCTTTTTCGGCCTTGAGGAGGGTGCGCATTTCCGCTTGGAGTTCGCGCATCTTTTCATCAAAGTTCACGGCCTCGTCGCGGTTCTTGAATTCGATGTACTTGCTCGGCACGAGCGACCAGTTTTTCGCTTCGATTTCCTTGAGGGTGGCGGTGGCGCAGTATTCGGGTTCGTCCTTGATTTTCTGCGTTTGCCACTTGTGGTAGGTGCCGCTGATTTTTGCGATATCCTCGGCGCTGAACTGGGTGTATTTCTTTTCGAAGGGTTCGCCCATCTGGCGCAAATCCATAAAGAGCACTTCGCCTTTGCGGTTACGGTACTTGCGCATGGCATCGCCGACCTTGACTTCGCGGGCGGTCTTGTTGTTGTTCAGAATCCAGAGCGTCACGCTGATGTCGGTGGAATAGAACATGTTGCGGGGCAGAATGAGGATTGCCTCGACCTTGTCGTTCTGCAAAAGTTCCTTGCGGATTTGCTGTTCGTCGCCTTCGCCGCTGAGCGCGCCGTTGCTGAGCAAAAAGCCTGCCACGCCGTTTTCGGAGAGTTTCGAGAGGATGTTCAGAATCCAGCCGTAGTTCGCGTTGCTCGTGGGCGGCACGGTGTAGCCTTTCCAGCGCGGGTCGTCGATGAGTTCGTTTTCGGCACGCCACGATTTTTGGTTGAACGGCGGGTTCGCCATGATAAAGTCGGCCTTCAAATCCTTGTGCTGGTCTTCGGCAAAGGTGTCGGCGGGTTTGTCGCCCAGATTGCCGGAGATGCCGCGTATGGCGAGGTTCATCTTCGCTAGTTTGTACGTTGTGCCGGTGTATTCCTGGCCATATACGGAAACTTCGCGCTTGTTGCCGTGATGTGCCTCGATAAACTTCATGCTCTGCACGAACATACCGCCCGAACCGCAGCAGGGGTCGTAAATCTTGCCGCGGTAGGGTTCAATCATTTCGGCTATGAGCCCGACGATTGTCTTTGGCGTATAGAATTCACCCTTGCCCTTGCCTTCGGCGATAGCGAATTTGCCGAGGAAATATTCATAGACGCGGCCAACGACATCCTGTTCCTTGTCCTTGATGGTATCGATGCCGTCGATGTCGCTGATGAGCGCCGCGAGTTTTGCGGTGTCGAGCTGCAAACGTGAGAAATAGTTGTCAGGGAGGGCCCCACGCAACGCCTTGTTCTTCTTTTCGATGTTCGCAAGCGCGGTGTCGATCAGGAGCGCAATGTCGCTTTGGCGGGCGTGCTCGATGATAAAGCTCCAGCGGGAAGTTTCTTCCAGGTAAAAGACGTTGTCCTTGTTGTAGAACTCGGGCATTTCCACGTACTTCTGGCGGCCGGCGGCGATGAGCTTTTCGCGCTGTTCCTCGAACTTGTCGCTTGCGAACTTGAGGAAGATTAGCGAAAGCACCACGTGTTTGTATTCGGCGGGTTCCACGCTGCCGCGCAACTTGTTCGCAGACTCCCAGAGGGAGGCCTCTACGGACTTTTCGGGGACGGATTTCTTTTTTGCGGGCGCAGACTGCGCAGAGGTTGACTTTGTTCTAGGCATGCCGGAAATATATAATAATGGAATGACAATGGAGTGACAAGGGAGGGAGAGACCTCCCCCATTCCAAAAATTCTCCCCGGCCTATTGACAGCCGTCGTTTTTGAAATTATATCTAGTGCACAAACGTTCATACAAACAAAATGTAACTTATTTTCTGTCTTTTTCGCATGTAGGCAGATGGAGGTAAAGATAACATCAAAGACAATCGTTGTTAAAGATAAGGAAGTTCGCATCATAACGGGAGCTACGGGAGCAACTATACAATCCCGATTTTAAACCCCTCGAATTCGAGTGGTTTAGGAAACAGATTGTTGAAATAATCGCAAATCAGAAGAAAAGATCCGCAATTTCGCAAGGCCTCCCTTTCGAAGTGAAGTATCCTAAACGTTCCGGCGAGTTCCTTGACGCAATCGAAGAAGCTAAGCGTCTTGAAGCCGATCCCAGAACGAAACGCTATACGGATATGAACGAAATGTGGGCGGATCTTGACAAATGATTTACGAAGTTATCTGGACCAACAGTTTTAAGAAGGGCTACATGACTTATTCGGGAAATAGATACTTCCCTACATTTTTTATAGATTTAAATTTATCACCCCATTTCCCGGAGACTTTATGAATGAAACAATCAAGACTTTGCTCAACCGCAGGAGCATCCGCAAATTCAAATCTGACGCCGTGAGCAAGGAGCTCATCGCACAAGTCGCCGAAGCGGGCATCTACGCCGCAAGCGGCATGGGCAAGCAGGCCGCCACCGTGGTCGCCATCACGAACAAAGGACTGCGCGACCGCATCTCCGAGATGAACCGCAAGATTGGCGGTTGGGACGAGGGTTTCGATCCGTTCTACGGAGCACCTGTAATTCTTCTCGTCCTTGCGAAAAAGGAAATTCCGACCTACCTGTACGATGGTTCGCTCGCCATGGGAAATCTCATGAACGCCGCTTACAGCCTCGGGCTCGGCAGCATCTGGATTCACCGCGCCAAGGAAGAAGTCGAAAGCGACGAGGGCAAGGAAATTCTCAAGTCACTGGGCCTGAACGCTGACGAATGGGTTGGTATCGCTCACTGCGCTTTGGGTTATGCCGACTGCGAACAGCCCGCAGCACACCCCCGCAAGGAAGGCCGCATCATCTGGGCGGAATAATTATCTGGCGGAGTAATTCAAGCAAATTAACTTTTAGAGCTGTTGCATTTTTGCAGCAGTTTTTTAGCCGGGGCGTTGCGGGCGCGGCGATTGAGCGCCCGCTCGAAGGGGTGATGGAAGACTTGCCCTAGATCCTTCGACGGAGTTTACCCTGAGCTTGCCGAAGGGCTCAAGATGACACAGGGCAAGGCTGCAATCAGGGGGATGCCTCCCCCACCATATCCAA
Organism: Fibrobacter sp. UWB13; assembly: GCF_900177805.1. NCBI lineage: Bacteria > Pseudomonadati > Fibrobacterota > Fibrobacteria > Fibrobacterales > Fibrobacteraceae > Fibrobacter > Fibrobacter sp. UWB13. The sequence continues at coordinate 233,929 of NZ_FXAX01000003.1, forward strand.
AGCTATTTTCGCCCGAGTTTTCCGCGACCTTTCTTTGGATTGCTTCGCTGCGCTCGCAATGACGAAATGGGGGTATTTTTCTAAATTTGGCGCATTATGGAAATGGAAACTCGTTATAATCCGAAAATTGTAGAAGACCGTTGGCACGACCAATGGAACAAAAATAATGATTTTGCCCCGAGCGGAAAGGGTGAACCGTTCTCCGTCGTCATTCCGCCTCCGAACGTTACGGGTGCTCTGCACCTCGGCCACGCTCTGAACGACACGTTGCAGGACATTCTCGTCCGCTATCGCCGTAAGACAGGTCGCGACACGCTCTGGATTCCGGGCACGGACCACGCCGGCATTGCCACGCAGGCTGTCGTCGAAAAGAGACTTTTCCAGGACGAACACAAGACACGCCACGACATTGGCCGCGACGCCCTCGTGGAACGCATTTGGAAGTGGAAGGACGAATACGAAGCCCGCATCACGAAGCAGCTCAAGAGCCTTGGCGTTAGCTGCGACTGGAGCCGTCAGCGCTTCACGCTCGACCCGGTTTGCGCAAAGGCTGTCCGCCACGCATTCTTCAACCTTTTCAAGAAGGGTCTTATCTACCGCGGCAAGCGTCTCGTGAACTGGGACACCAAGCTCCAGACGGCTGTGGCAGACGATGAAATTTATTACGAAACTGTGAAGGGTCACTTCTGGACGTTCAAGTATCCGTTGGCCGATGGTTCGGGCTTTATCCCGGTTTCGACGACTCGTCCGGAAACGATCATGGGCGATACGGCTCTCGCCGTGCACCCGAACGACGAACGCTACAAGCAGTTCATCGGCAAGATGCTCAAGGTTCCGTTCGTGAACCGCGAAATTCCGGTGATTGCAGACGCTATCCTCGTCGATATGGATTTCGGTACGGGTTCCGTGAAGGTGACTCCGGCTCATGACCCGAACGACTACGCGACAGGCCTCCGCCACAAGCTCCCGATGATCAACATCATGAACGACGACGGCAGCCTCAACGAAAACGCCGGTCCGTTCCAAGGCATGAAGGGCCAGGCCGCACGCGACGCCGTGGTGAAGGGTCTCGAAGACTTGGGCCTCCTCATCAAGGTCGAAGACCACGAAATGCAGGTGGGTCACTCCGACCGTTCCAAGACTGTGATTGAACCGTACTTGAGCGACCAGTGGTTCGTGAAGATGGACGTTCTCGCCGACAACGCCATGAAGGCTGTCACGAGCGGCGAAATCAAGATTATTCCGGAACGCTATGCAAACAAGTACCTCGACTGGCTCAAGGAAAAGCGCGACTGGTGCATCAGCCGTCAGCTCTGGTGGGGCCACCGCATTCCTATTTGGCACGCCGACGAAACGACGACCGAAGAGGACTTGAACAAGGCATTCGCAGGCCGTAACGACATTTACTATTACAAGGCACAGAACGGCATCTGGCTCATCTGCTCCGAAGAAGAAAACTTGAAGGAAGATGCAGTTGCCGGTCACAAGATTGTGCAGGAAGAAGACGTGCTCGACACGTGGTTCTCCAGTGGTCTCTGGCCGCACTCCACGATGGGCTGGCCGGAACAGACGGACACGCTCAAGAAGTACTACCCGACTTCCGTGCTCGTGACGAGCCGCGACATCATTACGCTCTGGGTCGCCCGCATGGTGCTCTTCAGCCAGGAAAACATGGGTACGGTTCCGTTCCACACGGTGTACATCCACCCGAAGATTTTGGACGGCAATGGCATGACCATGAGCAAGTCCAAGGGCAATGGCGTGGACCCGATGGATATCGAAAAGAAGTACGGTACGGACGCTCTCCGTTTCGTGATGGCAAGCCTCTGCACCGACAACCAGGACGTCAGACTCCCGGTGAAGAAGGAAAAGCAGGAAGATGGTTCTGTCATCAACACGAGCGAAAAGTTCGAAATTGGTCGTAATTTCTCGAACAAGCTCTGGAACGCTTGCCGCTTCTTGTTCCCGCACTTGGAACAGGCTGGCGCACTTTCCAAGGACATGCTCCCGATGGATTCTTCGATCTTCGCACTCGAAGACCGCTGGATTCTCTCTCGCTTGAACTCCACCATCCAGGACGCAACGAAGATGCTCGAAGAGTTCCACTTTGCTGAACTCGCCGGCTTCCTCTACCGCTTTGTCTGGGACGATGTCTGCTCTAGCTACTTGGAAATCAAGAAGGCCGTGATCAACAGCGAAACGCTCACCGCCGAAAAGAAGAACGCTATGGCTATCCTCAGCCACGTGCTCCGCGGCGTGATTGACCTGTTGCATCCGGTGATGCCGTTCATCACGGAAGAACTGAACGCAACGCTCTTCCCGGGTTCTGAACGCGTGATCAACAGCGCATGGCCGAAGGCTGACACAAGCCTCATCGACGCCAAGATCGAAGCCGCATTCAACCAGGCATTCGCTGTCGTGGAAAGCGTGCGTGGCGTGCGCGGTCGCTACAACGTAAGCCCGGCTACCAAGCTCAAGGCTGTCGTGAGCGTCGATACCGCCGAAACCGAAGCAAGCGTGAAGGACTGCCAGGCCATCATCACCGAACTCGGTGGACTTGAATCGTTCTCTGTAGCCGTGAAGGCCGCAAAGCCGAAGTTCAGCGCAAGCTCTGTGGTGCCGGGAGGCGAACTCTACATCCCGCTCGAAGGTATCCTTGACCCGGCTGCAGAAATCGCACGCCTCGAAAAGGAAATCGAAAAGGCCAAATCATTCGCCGCTTCTATCGAACGCAAGTTGTCGAATGAAAAGTTCGTCAATGGCGCTCCGGAAGCTGTCGTGAACGCTGAACGCACCAAGCTCGCTACACAGCAGGACATTATTGCGAAGAGCACAAAGGCTCTCGAAGAACTTCGCTAACAGCGGGCTCGCGCAATCGTCAAAAAAAGCTCTTTCATTTCAAGCCCCGACCAATAAGTCGGGGTTTTCTTTTTAAGCAACAAGTAACCAATAACTACTAATAATAAGCAACCGACCTCAATCTTTTTTTATATATTCACGCTTATGAAAGTTCTCGTTCACAACAGAGGTGTTTGCCTGGAATGCGCCGGCTGCGTCGGCGTGTGCCCCAAAATGGCGCTAGACATGTACGGTCTAGATTTGCAAATCGATCAGGAAAAGTGCATCAAGTGCGGTCTCTGCACAAGAGCATGCCCCGCAGGCGCCCTCAAAATCCAGGAGTTGAACGATGTTCTGTAATAACGAATACGATGTCGTCGTCATTGGCGCAGGTCCCGGCGGAAGTGTTGCCGCCAGAAATCTTTCACGTGCAGGCCACAAGGTTCTCCTTCTCGAAAAGCGCGAGAAGATTGGCTACCCTGTGCGCTGTGGCGAAGCAAGCACCAAGCTTTCGGACTTGCAAACGTACGGCCCGATCGACGAAGACTGTATCGAAACAATTATCAACGGACTTTATATTTACGGCCCGAACGGCGTGAACATCGACCTCGCGCAGAAAGGCACGGGCATCATGCTCAACCGCGAAAAGTTCGACCCGTGGCTCGCCCACCTCGCCGCAAACGACGGCGTAGAAGTCGTCACTCGCGCCCGTGCAGAATTTGTCGGAGATGTCGAAAGCGGAACACGCCTCGTGCGCGTGAAACTCGGCGAAGGCGCCGACGAAACAACCGAAGAAGTCTGCGCCAAGATGGTCATTGCCGCAGACGGCGTGGAAAGCCGCATCGGGCGCCAAGTCGGTCTTGATTGCCTCCAGAAGCCAGCATTCACCTGCACCGGTGTCGATATCCAGGTGCAAGGGATCCTCACCAAGCCGGACTACCTCACGTTCTGGCAAGGTCACGACTTTATCAACGACGGCTACATCTGGAGTTTCCCGAAAGTCAAATCCAACGTTACGAACTTCGGCGCAGGATTCCTGATTTCGAACAATCACGGTTCAAACGTCTTGGACATCACGATGGAATGGCTCTACAAGCTCTTCCCGGGTGCACAAATCAATCACGTTGTCGGCGGTGTGATTCCTGTTTCGAGCGTTCTGAAAGATTACACGCTGGACCGCTTTGCCCTCGTTGGCGACGCCGCCCATCACACGAACCCGCTTACAGGTGGCGGCATCGCGGCCGCCATGCGCGCCGGACGGTTCTGTGCCCAGACCGTCCACGAGGGCTTCGAATGCGGTAACTTAAGCAAGGAATTCCTCAAGACGTACGAAAAGCGCTGCTACGATTACTTTGGTCGCATGCACGACTTTGAATACAAATTCCGCCGTTTTCTCTTGAACGTCAACAAGGAAGAACAGACAAAGCTCTACAAGGTTCTCCAGAACTTCGCAAAGCACGGCTGCAAAAAGCGCGCCTTCTTGCAAACGCCAGTTTCCTCCGCAAAAATGCTTTACAAGTTCTTAAGGTTCAAGTAGCCCGTGCGTTTCCGCACACTCCGCGCACTTGCTACGCGTACTCACACATTCCGCGCGACCGCGCACTTGTAACGCATCAGCGCACTTGTCATGCCCCGCACAGACGTCTTTGACTACTTGCAGCTATGCTGCTTAGTAGTCATGATCCGCGTATGGGGAGGGCATCTCCTTTTCTAGCCAAAAGCCGGTTTAATCCGGCTTTTTTGCGATTTTATGCTACTAAATTGCAGTTTTCACAATTTTAGTAGCATATTTTCTACTTTATATGTAAAGTTTTAATCTGCGTTCTGCAGTTTCATGCTACTAAATTCGTTTTTTTCAACTTTTTGTAGCACGCCAAACCCAAACAACCCCGAATTTTCACCCCAAACACTTAATTTATCTAAAAATCATGCTACTAAATTAAGGATTTTCGAGTTTTAGTAGCACATTTTTGCAAAAGCGCCCCTAAAAAAATCCCGCAGCACTCGCCACGGGATTCTCGAAAAGACTCGATCAATTAAAGATCAACAACTTCAGTCCAGCCGAACGGATCTTCAGCTTCACCGAACTGGATTGCAGTGTACTTGTTGAAGAGTTCCGTGCAGACCGGACCCGGATTCACGCCATCACCGTAAGTGAATTCCTTGCCTGCGACCGGATCCACAATCTTCTTGATCGGGGTAATCACGGCAGCCGTACCGCATTCAGCCGTTTCGCTGAATTCAGCAAGTTCTTCAAACGGAACCTGGCGACGTTCCACAGTGTAGCCGAGGTATTCAGCCAACTGCTGCAAGCTCTTGTTCGTAATAGACGGCAAGATGGATTCGGACTTCGGGGTCACGTAAGTCTTGCCCTTGATGCCGAAGAAGTTTGCCGGACCGCATTCGTCGATATACTTCTTTTCCTTTGCATCGAGGTAAATCGTGCTGGAGTAACCGAGCTTCTTGGCTTCAGCAAGAGACTGGAGGCTAGCAGCATAGTTGCCACCGACCTTCACCGTACCCGTACCCTGCGGAGCAGCGCGGTCGTAGTTGCGGCTGATCATCATGTCCACCGGCTTGAACCCATCCTTGAAGTACGGACCCACCGGAGTCACAAACATCATGAGCAAATATTCATCAGCCGGCTTCACACCCACTTCCGGGCTCATACCAATCAGGAGCGGACGGATATAGAGCGTTGCGCCATAACCATAAGGCGGAACAAAGCGCTTGTTCAATTTCACCACAGTGTGGACCATTTCGCGGAAAAGTTCAACCGGCGGAACAGCCATCAAAATACGGTTGGCCGTATTCTGCATACGCTTAGCGTTTTCTTCGACGCGGAAAATACGGACCTTGCCATCCTTGCCCGTGTAAGCCTTGAGGCCTTCAAAACCTTCCTGGCCGTAATGCAAGCAAGTAGCGGCCATATGGATGCTGATGTCCTTGGAAGAAGATACTTCAATCTTGCCCCATTCACCATTGCGGTAGTAGCAGCGGACATTGTAATCGGTATCGTAATAACCGAAGGGGAGCGTCTTCCAATCGACAGTATTCAAATCAACTTGCATAGTATTAACCTTTTTTGCAAATGTGCATATTTAAAGGTATCATTCGGTACCGCTTGAAAAATACAATTATAAACGCCCTTTTGGCATCCCTTGTTCAAAAATTTTGCAAAAAAAATGCCCCCTATTACAAAGGGGGAAGCCTCCCCCTGATTGCAGCCCCGGCCCCGCCGGGTCTTACATCACCCCTTCGAGCGGGCTTCATGCGCCAGCCCGCAACGCCCGGCTTCAAGCTCCCGCTCCAAAGCATCAAACAAATCTTGCTGGCGAATCACTTTCCCCTTTGCAATATCCGCTTCACTCTGAGCCAAAAGCGTTAAAAGCATCAAAGCATCTTGCATAAGACCTCAACAGACTATATTCAATATGAAAATAGACTCTTGCAACATAAAAAGCAAGAGACCTTTTTATCGAGAATCTGAGCAAAAACTAAAAATGACACTCATTGACATTTCTATTTTTTATATTTGAAAAGGTATGAGAAAAAATCAAAAGACTATCAAAGAATTGACCGCTATTAGCTTATTTTCGGGTGCGGGAGGCTTAGATGTCGGCTTTGAATTAGCCGGGTTCAACTCCGTTTTTGCAAACGAATTTGACCATGATGCAGCAGAAGCATGGCGGCTTAATCGTCCTTCAAAATCTCATATAATGGTGGAAGGGGATATTAAAGACCACATTACCGATTTAGACAAATTCAAAGATATTGATGTTCTTTTTGGCGGTCCCCCTTGTCAAGGTTTTTCAGTCGCTGGGAAGATGGATCCTAATGACGAACGATCCAAAATGGTATGGCTATTTATGGAGGCTGTGGGAAAAACTCACCCCAAAGTATTCATTATGGAAAATGTAGCCGCTCTTGGCTTGTTGGACAAGTGGGAACATGTTCGTAAAGGAATTGTCGAAAAAGGACAAACACTCGGTTACGAGGTTTCATTTAAAGTACATCATACATCAGAATACGGTGTTCCAGAAAAACGAGATCGAGTTATTTTTATCGGTGTCAGAAAAGATGTCGGATCAGTAGATTTATTCTACAAAAAATTAACTTTTTACAAAGCTAAGCCTCAAACCGCTCGTGAAGTTATCTTATCCGCAGGGAGATTTGGAGAAAAAGATAATCCTCAAACATGTACCGCAAATGTATCCCTTGCAAAACATCCTGTTATGCGCCGTTCTCCTTACGCAGGAATGTTAGTCAATGGAGCAGGTCGTCCAATTGACTTGGATGACATTGCTCCAACACTTCCAGCATCTATGGGCGGAAACAAGACTCCTATTGTTGATGAAATCGCATTACATAACACAAATATTCCAAACTGGTTCAAACAATACCATTCAGATTTAATCAACGGAAAGACGGAACCCGCAAAAATCAAAATTCCCGCAACAATTCGCAGATTAACAATAAAGGAATGTGCAGCAATACAAACTTTTCCTGTAGGCTATAAATTCAGCGGACGAAAGACAAAGCAATACAAACAAATAGGAAATGCGGTTCCATGCCGTTTTGCAGAAGCAGTAGCAAAATCCGTGTATGACGCATATTGGGGAGAATACTAATGGCAATTGACATTGACAAATCTGTAGCAACGAAATTACTTCACGAATCATACAAAGCATGTTCCAACACGCCCACAGTTAATTGTCCAATCAAGGATACTATTGATTTTATAATGAGCGGTAAAAACTGCTTGACATACCGTTATATTATGTTTACAGCTTTGCTTGCTAAGGCTGTTGATTCCGAAATTGACATTTTGTCTTTACAAGTGGATGATTCTTCTGATGGTGCATACAATGCCAGATCACTAGCTTCAGAAGTTGTCTATCCTTTTCAAAAAAACATATTGGGAAACATGCTTAATGGGGCAAATAGCGATCCACTTGTAAATAATCCGGCACGTAATCCACGATTAGCAAAAACAACCAAAGCAAGGGGCGATTGCAAAAAAGCTCTTGAACTACTATGTGATAATTTACCCAAAATTCAAGATAACCATGAAGCTCGCAAATGTATAGATTACATCGTTTCAATGTTGCTTGAAGCAAAAGCAGCTCGCGACATACAGCAGTCTTTACTTCAAGAATTTTCTGGAAACATGAGTGTTTTCCGCATTCGTGAATTTATGAGTGAATTGTTGGATAAAGGATTTGGCGGAGCCGCTCTTGTCATTGTAACGACGGCTCTTTACCATTTGCAATATTCGGATGACGAATACAGAATTTCAGCCCATCCCGTAAACCAATCAGGATCATCCAAAAGACAATTTAGCGATCTTGACGTATTTCGAGATGATTTGCCTTTTATAGCAACAGAACTGAAAGACAAACCATTTTCATCCTCCGATGTTGACCACGCCGCAGAAACCGCTTACAAGGCACATGCCAAAAGTTTAATGTTTGTTGCCGGTCGACATTCAACATTCGCATCACAGTTTCCAACATACTTTGACGACGCCCGTAAAAAATACGCCGATAAAGGAATGTACGTTGGTATTACATCCATAGATAACCTCCTAGATACAATTCTATCAGCACATATTGACTTAAACGCAGCTCACATAATTGACATCATCGTCAAAACAGCGGAATCAATTAAAGCGCCAGAAGCTCAAATGTGGGTATATGAGCGAATGTCAGATGCAAATTGAAAAACGACAAAAGCAATCTACATAGTGTGTTCTTTTACAAAGCCGACACTCTCATAAGGAACAAGTATATGACTTACGAATTTGACCTTCATGAAAGCAAGGAAGAAGGAAGAGCTGAAGGACGAGTTGAAGGCAAAGCTGAAGGAATCGCCGAAGCAAATGCTAAAGCTTTAGTGGAAAAAAAGGCCTTGGCCAAGGGACTTCTAGAAGACGGAGTTCCCGTAGAAATCATTTCCAAGCGAACCGGTTTTACCATCGAAGAAATCCAGGCCTTGTAATCTGAGTCAAAAACATCCGTTTTTCGTCCCAAGATTCCCTTTTTTCAACATTTCCCTAGCCACATCCGACCTAGAAATGATATATTATCTAAGTCGAATTACGCTTTGATGTAACAGGAAGGGGAACCCGAAATGAAAAACAGGATTTTTGCATTTAACGATGCGGCCACGTTCGAAAAAAAACTGGCCCAGTTTAGCAACTGGTGCAAAGAAAACGGCTCGCCCACCGTATGTTTCCAAATCCATTCTGAAGAGTTGGACCCCGGAAAACTGAGACCCGTTTGGGAAACATTGGAACGCGTTTTCCCCAAAGTACCGTGGTTCGGTAACTCCACCAGCGGAAACATCGTGAACTGCGAAAAGGCAAGCGAAATTTCCATATCCGCCATCATATTCGAAAAGCCGACAACAAAAATTCAAATTCACCAGTACGACTTTTTCAACAAGTCCAGCCGCGACATCGCCCGCGAAATCGTGGAAGAAGCCAAGCAGAATCCCTGGGTAAAAGCAGTCGAAATCTACCACTGCATTTCGCCGTTTTCGACGACGAATCTTTGCGAAGGGCTCGACGCCCTGGATCCAAGCATCCAGATTTTTGGAGGCATCGTCTGCTCCCCCGACATCACAAGCCCGAATTCCTGCGTATTTTCATCAGTTGGCGGTTACAGCAAGACAGGCATTTTAGTTGTATTCTACGGCGGTCCGGAATTTCATGTGGAATCCCGCAAGATTAGCGGATGGAAGCCCATCGGCCGTAACTTCCACGTCACTCGTTCCAAAGGCAACGTCCTTTACGAATTGAGCAGCCTCCCCGCCTACGAAGTGTACAACAAGTACCTGAACATCAAAAACGACAACAACTTTTTCTACAACGCCCTTGAGTTTCCGATGCTCTACGAGCACAACGGAATTTCCATCGTGCGTGCAGCAGGAGCAAGCAATCCGGACGGGTCGCTCACCATGTCTTCGGATATCGACGAAGGCTCAATGGTCCGCCTTTCGTATGGCGAGCCGCAACTGATTCTCGAAAAAATCAAAACCGAAAGCGAAAACGCCGAACTGTTCGCCCCCGAAGTCATGCACATATTCTCCTGTGCGGCTCGAAAGGCATTTTGGTCCAAGCACGAACCGACATACGAAATTACAGCGTTCAAGGGGCTCGCCTCCAGCACGGGATTTTTCTCGCACGGTGAATTCTTGCGCGAAAAGGGATTTTTAAACCAACATAACATCACGCTCGTCATTGCATCAATGCGCGAAGGCGCCATTACAAAACGGGGACACGCCAAAGGCGTCATAATTCCGGATGAAAAATCCACCCGTTTGCCACTCGCCGCCCGCATGGCCACATTCATTCGCGAAACGTCGTTTGAACTGGAACAGATCAACAGTAGGTTACGTGTCATGAACGAGCACCTGCAAGATGTCGCAACGACGGACAGCCTGACAGGACTCGAAAACAGGCTCGCATTCGACGCCCTTCTAGAAACAATCAACCAGGAAGACTCCCAAGAAAATTCTTGGACCATGTTCCTGATGGACGTGAACGGCCTCAAATACGCAAACGACACCTTCGGCCACCAGGCCGGTGACGAATTGATCAAGGCCGCAGCCAAAGCCATCAAAAATACATACGGCACCAGCGGGAACTGCTTTAGAATCGGTGGCGACGAATTTGCCGTCATAACACGAGCGCCGCTAGATTCGCACTATCCGATGTATTCCATACTGCAAAAGAACATCAACGAATACAATAAAAAGGCGCTATACCATCTGTCGATTGCCGTGGGCGCAAGCCGCCTGCGCAGCGATTCCGGAATTCGCAAGTCCATCAGCGACTGGAAAATGGAAGCCGACTTGAACATGTATCGTGACAAGGTGCGTTACCACAAGCCGGTCGAAAACGACGAAAACAAGAACCTCAAGGATTTGATTTCTTGCCTGATTTCAGTCGAAGAAGCCAAGGATTCCTATACGGCGCACCATTCTGAGCGTGTAAAAGCATATTCGGAATTGATTGCCCGTTTCTTAGGGCTTTCAGAAAGTTCAATATCGTTGATTACACATGCAGCACACTTGCATGATATTGGCAAAATTGGCATTCGCGACAATGTGCTCACCAAGCCGGGAAAACTTACCGATGAGGAGTTCGAAATCATCAAGCAGCATCCGGTCATTGGCGCAAAGATCCTGATGCAGTCCAACTATACACATGAACTTGTGCAAATTGTGCTGCACCACCACGAGCGTTATGACGGCCGCGGCTACCCGGAAGGACTTAAAGGCGAAGACATCCCCATAGGCGCCCGCGTCATTGCCATCGCAGACTCAATAGACGCCATGACAAGCAAGCGCGTTTATCGTGACGCCATGTCGCTAGATTACTGCCGCAATGAAATCGAGAAGAATCTAGGCGTGATGTACGACCCCGCCATTGGCAAAGTCGTTCTGGAACATTGGAGCGAAATGGTCGATTCCCTATTGTCAATGCGTACTGGCCGCCCGAAAGTCGTTTAAAGACAAACAAACTCTATACCAAAACGGCTCCCGGTCAATCCCGAGAGCCTTTTAATTTATCAAATTATCGCTTATCGTTTGTCGCGATCAATCCAAGCGCGTTCCGTCTTGCCAGTGTAAATCTGACGCGGACGGTTAATCTTGCTTTGCGGATCGTCGTGCATTTCCTTCCAGTGAGCAATCCAACCCGGCAAGCGTCCAATCGCGAACATCACCGTAAGCATGTTCGTCGGGATGCCCATAGCGCGGTAGAGAATGCCGGAGTAGAAGTCCACATTCGGGTACAGCTTACGTTCGACAAAGTAATCGTCCTTGAGGGCGGCTTCTTCGAGCTTGATAGCCACATCCAAAAGCGGGTCGTGAACGTGTTCGCGTTCGAAGACCTGGTACATGAGCTTCTTCAAGACTTTCGCGCGCGGGTCATAGCTCTTATAAACGCGGTGTCCAAAGCCAGAAAGACGGAACGGATCGTTCTTGTCCTTAGCCTTTGCCATCACCTGTTCAATCGTCATGCCGCTCTGCTGAATGCGGAGGAGCGTTTCGAGCACAGCCTGGTTTGCACCACCGTGGAGCGGCCCCCACAAGGCGCAAATGCCGGCGCAGATGCTTGCGTAAAGGTTAGCCTGAGAGCTGCCCACCATTCGAACGGTCGAAGTGGAGCAGTTCTGTTCATGGTCCGCATGGACAATGAGGAGCGTGTTGAGCGCCTTTTCCATAATCGGATCCGGGTGGTACGGGCGAGCCTTACTGCTGAACATCATGTTCAAGAAGTTGCTGCAGTAGCTGCGTTCCGCTTCCGGGTACACGAACGGTTCACCGATACTTGCCTTGTAAGCAAATGCGGCAATCGTGCGGATCTTGGAAATGAGACCAGCGGTCGTGAGTTCAAATGCACTTGCAATGTTTTCGTCGTCGTAAAAACGCGGCGTGAAAAGGCCCACAGCGTTCACCACGGACGAGAGAATACCCATCGGGTGGGCTCCCGGCGGCATTTCGCGGAAGAAGTGCAGCAAGTTCTCGTGCAACAAGGCATTTTCGGTCAAGAGCGTGCGGAAATGGCTCAACTGTTCCTGATTCGGGAGTTCACCGTAAATCAGGAGCCATGCGGTTTCCGGGAACGTCGCCTTTTCAGCGAGATCCTCGATGGAATAACCGCGATAGCGCAAAATTCCCTTTTCGCCATTGACGTATGTGATGGCACTCTTGGTACTACCGGTATTGAGGTAACCGTAGTCCAGCGTGACCAATCCAGTATCCTTGCGGAGTTTGCTTACATCAAGACCATGTTCGTTTTCAGTACCAGTTACAACGGGAAGTTCGTACTTCTTTCCGTCGTAATTCAGTATTGCTGTATCGGACATAAATCCTCCGTTTTGCGCGGCATCGCCGCAGTTAGGCTTTCATCGCTACAACGCAATTATAGATATTTTCAAAGAGCTTGCCGAGCTTTTCGGTCGGAACTGCGCTGAATGCAATGCGGATAAGGCCAGAGAGCATGATCGTGCCCGTGCTGTAATCCTTGATGAGTTTCTGGCGGAGTTCTTCGGCGTCAACGCCCTTCGGCTTGATGCACATAAAGTAACCGCTGTTGCACGGCATCGGGTCAAAGGCTTCCTTGTATTCCGGATGTGCGGCCAAGACTTCCTTGATGATGTCGTAACGTTTCTTCAAGGTGGCGTACTTTTCAGCCTTCTGCTGAGCGTATTCGGCGCTCTGGTAAGCGGCGAGCAAAATCTTCTGGCTGATGGACGGAGCATTAGAAATGTTGCCACGGACCGTACCGGCAGCCTTGTCTTCGAGAGCCTTGAGCTGTGCTTCAGTTGCACCCTTGAAACCGAAGGACATAAAGCCAACGCGGAAGCCCCAAACGTAGTCTTCCTTGGTCGGACCGTCGAGCTTCACGGCGAGGAGGTTTTCGTGAGCGTCCACGAGCTTCACAAAGAGGGATTCCTTCGTCACGCCTTCTTCGTAGACGAGACCAAAGTAAGCGTCGTCGAGGAGTGCGACAACCTTGTTACCGGCAGCAGCGCATTCCGTGAGGATCTTTGCGATTTCGACAGCTTCCTTTTCGGTTGCGGTGTAACCCGTCGGGTTGTTCGGGAAGTTGAGGAGCACGACCTTCTTGTCGGACTTGCTTGCAGCAAGGGCAGCCTTCAAGGCTTCCGTATCAAAACCACCGTTCTTGAAGGTGTTGAACGTCTTGATCTTTGCGCCACGGGCGTTTTCGAACACGAGTTCGTAGTTGTCCCAGTAGAGGTCCGGGATGATGACTTCGTCGCCAGCGTCGAGGAACATGTAACCGGCGCAGCTGATAGCGTGCGTCAAAGCACAGGTCACCACCGGGTTGCTGAAGTTCTTGGAAGCAAGCGTCGGGTTCTTCTTCACGACCTGGGCCTTCCATTCCTTGCGGAGATCCGGATTACCGAAGCTCGGAGCATAGAGGAAGGACTGTTTCGGGAGGTTCAGAGACTTGAGAACGCAATCCAAAACGAGCGGAGAGCCGTCATCTTCGAGAGCTGTACCGATAGTCGCATTGATGTCGGAGCCCTTGGCTTCGGCACCCTGGCCAAGAATACCCTTGCGCGGGAAGAAAATGGCCTTGCCCTGTTCAGAGAGCATGTCAAGAACGCAGCAACCGTTAGCGGAGAGTTCTGCATTCAAAGCTTGAGCGAGAGGATTGTAGTTCATTCTCAATGTCCTGTTTTGAAATTTCCGCGGGGCAATTTAGAAAAATTGCAAGCCCCCCGCAAGATTAAAAGGACATCAAAAAAGAATTAATAATGGCTCTTCGCCAATAATTCTTTTTGAAAAATAAAAATGCACGTCACGCGGGCGGGGCCCCAGCTCGGAGTTGCGAAGGCCGCACGGGCCCCTCCCTGCACCCTCCCCATCCTTGGCCGACGCTTTTGCACTCACAACGATAAATCGTTATACATTTTTTGAAACAACTACACGCTGTGAAAAAAGATGTAAGATTTTAATCTTCAAACTTGGTTTTCATGATTTGTTCGACGGTTTCGCGGTTTTTCACGAACGCATCGACCACTTCCGGGTCAAAGTGCGTACCACTTTCCTCGGTAATAATGCGGAAAGCCTCATCCACCGAGAAAGCCTTCTTGTACGGGCGTTCCGAAACAAGCGCGTCATACACATCCGCGACCGCCATAATGCGGGCCGAAAGCGGAATATCCTTACCATTCAAACGCTCCGGATAGCCTCGCGAGCCATCCCACCATTCGTGGTGGCTGTAGGCAATTTCCTTCGCCATCTTGAGGTAAGCAGTCTCGCCCAGGTTCTTAGATGCACGCACGAGCATATCACGGCCATAAACCGTATGCTTCTTCATTTCTGCAAATTCTTCGTCCGTCAGCTTGCCCGGCTTATTCAAAATTACATCAGAAATATTAATCTTTCCAATATCGTGGAGCGGAGCCGCCACCGCAATCGTCGAAACAAAAGCATCGTCAATTTCAGGTTCCTTGCCATCGCGCTGCAACTGTCGCGCAATCAGCTCAGCATAAGCCGCCGTACGGCGCACATGGCCACCCGTCGTCTCGTCGCGGTTTTCCACCATGTCGCCAAGCACCGTAATGATGTTCGTCTGGAGCGCCGCAATCGAGGCCGCCTGATACTCGGACTTGTTGATGTACAAATCAATTTCTTCGACCGCCTTGATAATCGCCGAATGCAGATTCTCAATTTCATTGCCCGTCACCACCTCAAGACCCTTAATCTGGTCAATCGACGTCCGACGCCCTTCGCTACTGTCGTAGGCAAAGTTGTCCATTTCAAGCGTCATTTCGTGAATCGGGTAAACCACTCTGCGGTTAGCAATCAAGATAGCCGTAAACACGATTGCGAGCAAAAGTCCAAACAGCGTCGAAAAAATCTTCGTGCAGAATAGCACCACGCTAATGCGAATCGCAGCGAGACTGAACTTGGTACAGACCGGATTCGGGGCCTCAGTACAGACAATCGAGACATCCCACTTGCCCGTCTCATGCATGCCCGGTGTAATCGTCAAAATACGCGGATGCTTGCCTTTGAGATCATGAATGTACTCGTGAAGCGTCGCCGAATCCGCATTCTGGATAGCGTCCGACACAAGCCTGTTCACCGATTCCGCCAAAAGCGTTGTCTCATGGATTTCCGCTTCGGAATACGTCTTGTAAGCGACCGCCGTAGCCACCACCGCAAGCGCAAAGCTCGACACGAACAAGAGCGCCGTCACCTGGGCCTTAAGCGTATGGATTTCGTTCTTGGAACGGTAACGGTCTTCGTGCGAACGGCCAGAAACAGAATCAAACGCCTTGGTAAACCAGCGTGGCGTCAAGCGAATCAGCACATAAGCCACAATAATCGAAATGGACTTATCCGGAATTTCCGTGCAGAAGTCCGCCAAAATCTGCGACAGAAGAACCGGAAGCCCGCTTTCGTGCAAAGCCGTCGCAATAGGCGTCACCACATTTTCGGCAATCTTAAAGTCAAAAAGGAAATACGAAAGCACCGAGCACGGAATGCTCAAAATCATCAGCATTCCAAGCAGCAACGGCAAATGGGTTATCCTATTGAACGCCCCACGCTTCGCCGCAATCCCCGCGCACACGGCAATCATCACGTTAATCGTGCCGTAGTAGAACGTCGAAGAATCAACGAAACCGCCAATGAAGTTCGTCAAAAACCCGACAATCGCGCCCGGGCTAAACCCGCCAATCACCGCCACGACAATCGTACCCACGCTATCCAGGTACAGCGGCAATTCAAAATGAATGGCTAAATCGGCAAGCAATCGGTTGATGACTATACCGATGACAATCAGGATAATAATCTGAACGAGCTTATGGGCAGAAACAAAAGTTTTCACATTCTGTATATAGAATATTTTTTGAACTTTTGCAAAAAGAAGCGTGATTTATTTAACGTTTCCCTCCCTAGAAACAATAAAATCAGGGACATGCTTATTTCCAAATCCATCGATATCAATTCTATAATCGCCTTCAGGCAGACCAAAAAAGACGATATACCCATTCTTACGGTCTTCATCCGTCACCTTATAGCAAGGATAGAATAAAGACGGAACAAACCGAACACCTGGGGGAAGAACAACTTCATTCAAGGCAACGCAAATACCATTACCATCTTCCCCGAGATTTTTCGTCATATTCTCATTCCATTTTTCATTATCGATTTCATCATATTCCGAAGTACTATCCACTTCATTCGCAAAAAGAGAATCCAAATAAAATTTTGCCGTATACACGGGTCCCACAACTATTGTTCCTAAATCTGCCACAGGTTCATCATCAACAACATCAACCGTAGCTTTCGAAAATTCCTTAAAGACATTTGCACCTAGACTAAAGTCTGCAGAAAGTGCGCGCAACTGGACCAGTTCATAATCAGGAAGATATCTATTTTCAGGACCATCCATTTGCAAATACGTAAGGTAATGTACGTTATCTATGTAGAAATAACCATCTTTATCGGTAACATGCTGGCAACGTTCATCATCAAAAGAACAATAATTTTCATAAACAATCGCCCCCTCTACAGGCAAGCCTTCAGAATCAACAATCTGAGCTTTTATCTTTATATACATATAAATATCATCATGAGCACCACAGGCAACACGATAATATGGAATAGAATCCATCACCTCAACAATTTCAACGACCTCAAGACTATCATCTTCACTTACACTATCCGATTCTTCATCATCAGCACTCTTAGGAAGAACCACATAGCAGGGATTTTCACCTTTATGAACAACCTTGTGGATATAGCTCGTATCCAATTCGGCAATAGGCATTCCCGGTCGAATCACAGGCTTGCCCGTCTGCGTTTCACTGTACGATGATGCCACACCGCCATCACTCTCACTACAGGACGTAAACAAGCCAAGACCAAACACAGCCATAGCAACAACCAACTTTGCAAATTTATTAGAAGTCATAACAAATCCTCCTCGATTTACTTCTTCAAATTTGTAAACAAGTGAATATTCAACTGGTGTACACCAGTCGCCTCTTTCTTGTCTTGCGTAATAATCTTGCGCACCTTGGCTTTCAAATTCTGAATTTCCAAGGCAATTTCTTTATAGGCATCGTCCGAAACGCTAAACGTGAACGTTCCCATGTCCGACGGATTATCGTCATCAGCAAGCAGCGCCTGCTTCGAAAGTTCAAAGCACTGCAACTGGTATTGACGCACCAAGTCATTATTGTTATAAGCACCGCTACTCACCGAATCACGCGAGCTTTTCCAGAAGCCGTCTTCGTTCTTGCGCACAAAGCCAATGCGTTCTAGCAGTTCGAGCGAACGTTTCAAAGTTCCCACGGAGACCTTCGGGAAAATGCGCTTCTGGATCGGTTCAAGGTCATCCGAAACATCCATCACATCTAGCGCCGTAAACAACACGCTATTATACCAGTGGTTGTAATACTCGTAAGCATCTTCATTCAAGATGTGGTGCGGATCCGGATGTTGCTTGATGAGCTCATCAAAAAACGCATTGCGTTCCGTTGTCGTTTTCGCTTGGTCAAAATTCACCATCGTTTCAAAGTACTTGGCTTCTTTTTTGTTGAGTCCAAGAACTTCCACGAACTTGGGAATCATGCGCCCAGTAAGCTTTTTTCCTTTGACAATATCGTTGTAGTAACTGCGAGTCTTGGGGAGCCCCAACAAAGCGCAAGCTCCCGCCCTGGTAAATTCGGGATCGGTCTGCACGCGAGCCGCCTGGTATTCATCCAAGTACTTGCGGAAATGAGTAAACTGGAATATGTCAACAAACTTGTCCATACTCCAAATGTACTCAAATTTTGACTCAAAGTCAATGGGTTAACGTAAATTTTTGAGATTTTTTTTGAGTACTTATTTTTATCGGCCTTTAAACTGGTCACCAAACTTCAGTTCGGTTTCTTTGGCGCCGTTGAGGTTCACGAGGCGTTCCGGCTCAAAGACCATTTCACGGGCAATCCCGTCCTTGAGCTTTTCAACGCAATCAAGCATTTCCGCTGCCGATTGACACGTCAAAAACGCCTGCCGCACCGACATCGCGACATCATTTTCACCAGGGATCGCTCCGCCAGCATTGTCATCCCGGACTCCGTTCCGGGATCGCCTATTTCCATCTAAACAAAACCCCTTGCACAGTCTCGCGGCGAGCTGTTTCATGCGGCCCATCGCATTCATTTCCGTTGCCCCATCCTCAATCTTAAACTTGTAATAGAGCGGAAACACATCAAGCGCTTCTTGCGCGGTAATCACATGCTTTTCGCGACCTTCCCACGCATCTGCAATCTGCCCGAAAATCCACGGATTATGCATCGCCCCACGCCCAATGCTCACGCCCGAAACACCGTAAGTATTGATGCGTTCGCGTGCGCATTCGACGCTATTCACATCGCCATTTCCAATCACAGGAATCTTTGCCGCAGCGGCGACTTTGCCAATCCAGTCCCAGTTCGCGAGGCCGTTATACCCCTGCAAACGCGTACGACCATGAACTGTGAGCAATTCAACGCCCTCGCCCTCAGCAATCTTGAGCGTATCCATCACGTTAATGCTATCGTCATCCCAGCCAATACGGCACTTAAGCGTGAGCGGAATCTCCGGCGTCTTTGCGTCCAAAACCGCCTTCACGTCGTGCAGAATCTCTTGCAAACGGGGCAAGTCCCGCAAAAGCCCAGAACCGCTCCCCTTGCCCGCCACCTTCGGCGCCGGACACCCCGCATTCACTTCGATGAATTCCGGGTGGTAACGCTCGGCAATCTTGCCGGCTGCCGCCGCCATGCGGTCCGGGAAACGCCCAAAAATCTGCACACCAAACGGGCGCTCTTCCGGGAAAAACTTCAGTTGCTTGTGACCATCCGGGTTGAACACGGCATCGCCATCCGTCGGAACAAACTCCGAAACCAAAAGACCCATGCGGTCGCCCGAAAGTATGCGGCAAAGCCGCCTGAACGGAGCATCAGTCACTCCATCCATCGGACTCAAGATAGTATTGGGGAAAATCTCCTTGTTTCGGAGATTAAAACGGACCTTTTTAGGCAAATTATCAATCTTCAACATTTAAGTCACAACTATTCACAAATATTCCGCAATGTGAACCCGAAAAAGATATTTAATTTCGCTTTAACCATCACTCTAAGTCTATGTTAAACTTATATTTAGTGCGTGGCTAATATAACTAAACAATCTCTTATTCAGGAAATCGCCAAATCCACCGGATTTGTGCGCAATGATATTAAAATTGTTGTCGAACAGTTCCTTGACCTCCTCGGCGAGAAGCTTATCGAAGGCAATACTATTGAAATTCGCGGTTTCGGCACGTTCGCCTGCAAGCCCCGCAAGGCTCGCCCGGCACGCAACCCCCGCACTGGTGAAACCGTCCTCATCGACGAACGCTTGGTCCCGACATTCAAGTTCAGCAACGACATTAAGGACAAGATCAATTCGCTCGAAGGCATCCTCGGCGAAGCTTCTGTACAGCCGGAACTCGAAACTGAAAACGAAATCGTGCACGTCGGTAGCGACGACGATTCCATCTAAACGAACGTTGAACCTATTAACTCAGGCAACGCAAACGCCTGATACGAAAGAGCCGGCTTGAACGCCGGCTTTTCTTTGTCATGCCCGCCACTGAGCGGGCATCTCCTTTATTACGACAGTGCAGCGACTTCTTCTTCGGTGAGGAATCGCCAACCGCCCTCACCCAACGTACGATCCAGAACAACCGGTCCAATCGCAATGCGTTCAAGCGTCTCGACATGATTGCCGACCGCAGCGAACATGCGGCGAACCTGGTGGTACAGTCCCTCGCCTATCGAAATGTCCACCGCATTACCATTAACTTCAATCTCACGAGCCAGCACCGGACGTCGTTCGTCCTTGAGCATCACGCCCGCCAAGAGTTCCGCCTTCTGCGCATCCGTAAACGGGCGTGCAAGCGTCACGCGATACTTTTTCCAGAGTCCCTTCTTCGGGCTTTCGACCTTGTGGATAAAGTCTCCCTGATTCGAGAGCAACAAGAGTCCCGAAGAATCCGCATCCAAGCGCCCGACAGACTGGAGGCCCATCGCGGTAAAGCGTTCCGGCAGCAAATCATACACGGGCTTGTGGTCACGAGCGTTGTGGCTGCATTCCACATCCGTCGGCTTGAAAAGCATCACGTACAACTTCTCGACCGTCGGAGCTTCTTCGCCATTCACAGTAATGTATTCCGGACGCGTCTTGAATTCCATGAACGGGTCATCGAGAACCTTGCCATCCAGTTCCACAAGGCCCATGCGCACTAATCCACGCGCATCCTTGCGGCTGCCAAAGCCCATCGAAGCCAGCAATCGTTCCAAAGTCAAAACAGCCATCAGTCCTCCAAAATAAATCCAAGAATCTTCCTGCGGATAAATCCGAGTTCAGGAAGTTCTTTTGTTTTAATCACATGTGCGCGACGGCGCCAAAAGCTAAACGCCAAAATTCCAGCCAGCACAAGCGTTTCCAAAGTAAAGCAGAAAATGCGGAGCAACGTTATGCTCAAGCGAACCGAGCCAACTGCGCGGAGTTCCTTCTCGCTACACCAGTCCATTCTCAAGTCCCAATCACCAACGTACGGGTACGCTTTCAAGAATCCGTTCACCGCCGCAATATAGCCCATGGTCTGGTAATCCGTGCGGATACCTTCGACAAAGCAATCGCTAAAGCGCACTCGGAAGAGCGTAAGCACCGCCTTCAAAATTTTCAGAATGTACTTGAACGCCCTAGCATCAAAATCCGGCGTCAAAATAATGGTCCAAAATTCACGGTCCGAAAGCTTGCGCTTTTCCTTCTTCGGCTTTTTATCTTCGGCGGGCGTCTCGTTTTTTTCGGAATCACGATTCTCGGATTCCGAGACTTTTGCATCAGACGAAACTTCAACTACCGGTGAGGATTTTACTTTAGCAGGTTGCGCACTCTCGTTGATTGCGCTAAACTTCACAGGATCCCCTTCGCTTTGCTTCGAGGATGACGGAGGCAGCGATTCTCGCTTTTCGGGGGGGGCTTCGACTTCACTCCGGATGCTAGGCTGTTCCGCACTAGTCTCTAAATGTTCTGTCTTTGGAGTTTCTGCAGGCTTTTTCGCAACAGCTTCAACTGCCGGCGCATCTCGTTTCTCGTCTAAACCATCCTTCCACTTCTTCTCGCACTCGTAAACCTTCTTCTTGAAAAAAAAGAAAAGCGCCCGCGCACCGCGCTCCCCGACCTCGAAATCAATTCGAAACGCAAACGGGAAAAGCAGTAGCACAAGCGCTACAACGAGAATTGCACAAAAGAGCCAGGAAAGAAAGCCCATTACTTTTCGGCTTCGTCAGCCTTCTTGCTGATAATGTCGATCAATTCGGCAAAGCTCTTGTCCTTCAAGATTTTACTGAACTGTTCCTTGTAGTTGCGAGCTGTAGAAAGGTCATCGATGACCAAGTCCCAAGCCTTCCACTTGCCGTTCACAAGCGTCATCTTGTATTCGAGCACCGATTCCTTGCCCTTGTTCCACAAGTGAGCCACAACGCGAGCATCATCCGAACCCTTCATCTTGGCCGGTTCGTAAATCGTGGAATCGGCGCGGTAAAGTTCCAAGCGGTTTGCACTAGAGTTGCGGACCATACGCTGGAATTCCGTCACAAACTTCTGCTGAGAAGCTTCATCCTGAGCCTTCCAGTCGCTAGCAGCCAAAGACTTCTTGGCAAGCAAGGCAAAATCAAAGGAATCATTCAAAAGGTTCTTGACGCGTTCCGTTTCTTTAGCGGTACGCTTGGACTTCTTGATGATGTTCTGCAATTCAACGTCCTTGCTCTTCACAACAGACACCGGATCTTCGGCAGCAAAAGACAAGAGCGAAGCACAGGCAATAGCGATCAAAATTTTCTTAAACATCTTTGAATCTCCTCTTTTTTACTTAAAATACGTTTTATAGTCGCTAAGAGACAACCCCATCTTTGCCACTAATCCGGCAAATTCGACGTTATATCGGCAAACTGCGAAATAATAATCTTTTTGCATGGTTATATTCTGCGTATAAGCAGAAACAAGCGCACCCGTTTGGGACTTATCGAGGTCGTATTTCATGGCGGCATCTTTCAAAAGCGATTCCGTCGCACGGAGGCTTTCACGTAAAGCATCGAGCTTTCCCTTGGCGGCAACCACTTGATAATACTGTTCAATAGCTTTTGCCACAAGCCCATCCGAAGCGTAATTTTCTTTCAGCTTAAGCCCGCGATATTCAGTTTTCGCCTGACGATAGTCTTCCCAGCCTTTCCAGAAATTCAAGCGGTATCTCAAACCAACACCGATAAGCCCAGAAATCTTGTTCACTGCATCTTGAGCAAAGGCATTCTTCTGCAACACGTTACGGTTACCCGCCCAGCTTTTCACATACTCGAACTGCCCCATGACAAAGAACTCCGGAGCAAGTTTTGCTTCAGCCAAATCCATCTGGAGTCTGCGGGCTCGCACCCCAGCTTCAAGCTGCTTCAACTCCGGATTATGCTTGATGGTCCATTCGCGGACCTGTTCTTCCGTCGGCATCGGTTCCGGTCTCATCGCAAGGATTGTATCTTCGGCGGCAAAAGTATCGCCATCCTGCAAGCCAAGCGCAAAGCGAATCGCCAACTGCACACGCTTCATGCCAAGGTCAGCCTCAATCACACCTTCCTTGACGGTGTGCATTTTAGCCTTCAAGTTCAAAAGATCCGTCTGTGAAACCGTCGGTTCATCTTCGTCCAAAGCTTCTTCAAGCTGGTCATACGCCTTATCGACCTGCTTTTGAGCATCGGCGGCAATGCGCTTCATTTCAAGAGCAAGGAGATAGTTGTAATAATAGCTCTGGAGTTCTACTTCTTTCTTGAGCGTCGAGTTTTCAATTTCAAAAGACTTTTGCTGTAGATCCGCTTCCAAAGCCAGCTTACCCGTTCGGTACTGACCCAAATTTAGCGGCTGGACAAACTTGGCTTCGACTCCCCAGAATGGACCCATTCTAGAGAAATCGTACTTTTCAGCTTTTTCAACACCTAGCGTGTCCCCAGACTGATTGAAATAGTAATCGTTATATTCCTTGAGACCAGGAGCAGGTCCCACCATCATCGACACGTAAAATGTCGGCAAAATAACTTCGGACTTGAGCGACTTGATTTTATTTTTCTTGGCTTCCGTTCCATAACGCAGCTCTTCCATCTGCGGGTCACTAGCAAGCCCTTGTTCAACAAAGCGCAAACAATCATACCGGACTTCACCCGCCAAGGCGATCCCCGTCATTGCAAGAACATAAAACAAATTCCTAATCACAGCTAGAATTTAGAAAAAAATTTCCCTATTAAAAGGAACAGTGATGGACCAAATCCTTGTATCTCCTCACAACACCTTCATAGTAAGAAGTCGGGAGCGGAGCATTCTTTTCCAGCAGCTTGTCAACAGCAGTATGCCCCAAGTTATAAGCCACTAGCGCTTCCCTCAAATTACCGTACTTTCCGATAAGTCTAATCAGGTAAGCCGAGCCAACAACCACGTTCACATCCGGTTGCATCAAGTCATTTTCATTTTCAATAACAAGACCAAACCTGCGACCAATTTTTTTGGCAGTTTCCAATTTTATCTGCATTAAGCCTAGCGCGCCCGAAAATTTACCCGTCTGGAATCGCCCACGAGCAAGCGGATTTCCACGACTTTCCTGCGCCACCACAGCAAGGATAATCAGAGGGTCCAGAGAATACGACTGCGAAATTTGCCACAAGTGTTCTGCCAGAATGCGAAAGCTCACTTCGGAGATTCTATCGCCCAACATGTACGTGAGCGCCTTTTCGATTTTCACATAATCAAGCGTCCACTTGCCCACAACCTCCAAATGCTCCATATCGTTGTGGAGAATGCGTTCCTGATAAGCCAACTTTTCAAGTTTGCCCCTGTTGGAATACCATTCACTCGCAAAAAAGAAAAGGACTGCGAAACCGATGATGAACAGGACGGTTACGCTCATCGCGGAGAGTCGAACGCTATTTTTCACGTCGAGTCTTCTCCAAGTATTCTAGATACGAGACCCAATCCTGGATAGCGCCAAAAGAACTCAGCAAAGTCGTATCCTGCACAACGCCTAATTTACGCATCGGCCCAATTGCCGATTCCAAGCGGTCAATTTCGCGGATGTAGCGTGCCTTCTGGCTCTCTAGCGCCGTAATCTGCGCCTGCTTATCTGAAATTTCGCGACCCTGCCCAACAACGATAACAAACAACGTAATTGCCCAACCAATCAGGAACAAGGACACAGAAATTGCAAATCCAGGAGATAACGTAATGGACTTTTTATCGTAATGAAGTCCGACCACATGGACCTGTTTAGATATACCGGACTTGCGATAATCCTCACGGCTCTTATATATTTCAAAGATATTGCGGTAACGTTCAAAATAAGCGTGCAGTTCTTCGCTGTCAAAAATCAAGATAAGCGAAGCCTTCTGCTGCTTGACCAAATTCAGGATTTCAAGGAAAAGCCCACGGTAAGCATCAGTCGTAAAACGAGCATTTTGGAGATTCACAAAGAAAAAAATGCCCGGACCGCGCACAAGCATTTCAAGCTTTTCACGAACAGACGAAAGCTGGTATTCGCCAAGAATGCCGTACAGCGAAATTTCGACTTCCTCGCCGCGATCTTCTACCTGAATGTCAATCAAGTCCGCCCGCACAGATTACCTCTTGGTCACCGAAACAGAAATCTTGAATGATTTGTGGTCAAGCACATTAAACGGAGCATTCCAGAACGGAAACACGCGAATTCCCTGGAATGCTTGCGGAGCAGCCGTCGAAGTCGCCCCAAAGATGGAGCCTATAAAGATAGACGTCGGTCGGTCAAAACCCATACGGAAAACGCAACCGCTCTTTTCATCACGAATCTCAAGCAACTGACCATCCGGGTACAAAAGCGGTTCCACCATGTTCCACTTGACATTTTTGCCGTCAATCCAGACTTTGTTGACATCGCCATGCGACAAAAGTCCAAGCTCAAGAATCGTTCCAAAATAGCCCTTCGTGTTCACATACGCAAGATTGTCAATCGCGTACGAAACCGTAAACTTTGCGGAATCGCCCTGGAACGTAAAAACCTTCTTTATTTTGAACAAAGCCTTGCGTTCTTCATTGTCAAAACCTTGTTCTTCATCAAGCATAATCTCCGTACCCGTGTCCGTGCGGAGAATACGGTAATCATAAGGGTCCGCGAGCAAATGCTTGCGATCGTAAAGCATCTGTTCTAGCTTGACCGGTGTGAAATCCGCATTCGGCAACAAGCAATCCAAGAACGCAAACGAAGGTTCACCATCATCGCGCCATGAGTTTACCAAATTGACCTTGGCACCCTTGTAATTCAAAGCACAAAGTGCGCCGCCCAAACGGCAATCCAACAAATACGAAGATTCCGGATTTTCGCAAAACAGAACCTTTTTGCCTCTAAGCAAAAAGTCGCACACATCAACGCGAAGCCCAGAGAATCCTGTAAGGTCATCTAAAGTCTGCGATGCCGAAAGCAACAAGCGATTCGATCGTTTGCGCACTAGCATGGAACGCATCCCCGAACGGTTATGCATATCCCTAAAATAAAGCGGAGCCATCGCCGGCAAAAGCGCATGGCAAAATTCGAGCCACTTCTTTCCAGAAAGCATGCTGCGGGCTCTCCTGTACAAATTCAGGAAAGTCTTATGGTGCATATTAATTTCTGGACGGCGAATCAAAAGTTCACGGCAAGTGCGAGCTGTCGAAGGGAGACCAATTCTACGACCGGCAGAAACAAGGAAACTGATCGTACCACACGTTTCGAGCTGGTCCACAGCAAAACCAACGGTTCTAGTCTGAACCTCGTTCATCTCGACAAAATCGACAAAGCGGCCAAAGAAATTGATAATTTCTGTTGGTTCCGAGGGAATGTCCAAAAGCGCAATCGCCGATTTTCCATCACGGCAATACTGTTCCGCCACAGAGCGCCAAGAAAGATTGTCCTCGGCAATCGCCTTCGAAAGCACCTCGGACACAGGCACAATGCGGATAAGGGCACCACGGTCTTCAAGCGTAAACCAGCCAGATACAGGTGTCGAGCGACCAAGAGCATCTTGCACAGCCGCTTCCGTCACCAGCGCATAATCAAAACGCGAACGCTCCAGGACATCGGCCATGCCCGGCTCCCACACCAGCGAGGAATTGAAATACCCCTGCGGTTCTGCGCCAAGCACCTTTTTCAAGTAGTCGCGATGCAATTCCAGCTGCATCGTCTGCAAATCTTCCGGAAAAAGCGGAAGCATCGGATCGTAATAGCCACCGCCTAAAAATTCGAGAACCCCATTGCGAATCGCATTCTGAATTTTGCCGAACATCAACGGCTTTGCTACATTGTAAAGCGCCTCAATCACAGGACCATCCAAGAAGATGGAGCACTTTACCTGTTCCGAATTCAGAAGAACATTCAATCCTTCGAGCAAGTTACGCGCGACCGCCTCAAGGTTTTCATACGAGGTCGATGGCGACATCTGCAATACAAAGGATATTCTAGGATTCATGTGACAAAGAATAGCAATTTTAGCTAGTGGTTATTAATTATTAGTTATTAGAGATTGCTGAAATCAAGATATTTCCAGCAGGTCTATTTAGAATAAAATAAAAATATCGAAAGTGGAGATGCCGAATCGGAGTCCGGCATGACAGCGCGAAATTGCGCGGGCGGCACAAAAAAAGAAAGGGCCCCCCGAGCGTTCGCTCAAGGGGCCCGTGAATCCAGCGGCGACCTACTCTCCCGGGCCCGGGGGCCAGGTACCATCGGCGATCTGAGGCTTAACTTCCGTGTTCGGGATGGGAACGGGTGTGACCCTCACTCGATAACCGCTGAAACAATCTCTTTGACATGGAAACTCAATCAAGCTTCAGTGCTGAAGCCAGGCGGGTCCGGGCTGCCCACGCGGGACAGTTGAACCAAATCGTTGAAAGAAAGGAAAAGCGTCTCACGGGCTATTAGTACCGCTCGGCTCAACGTGTCGCCACGCTTACACCTGCGGCCTATCGA